>NZ_JAKZKW010000003.1:183972-200858 GCF_022808695.1 Fundidesulfovibrio soli | reverse complement strand
TGCTCCGGGCGGGGAGTCCAGATATTCTTCAAATATATCGGGCCTCCCCGCCCGGAGCAGCCCCCACCAGGAGACTACAACCACCTACAATTTCCGCGATTCCAATCTTGACAGCCCGCCGCCCCGGGCGTAGCAATCGCCGAAAGGTAATCGAAATGAAACGCATCGCAGCCACCGTCCTATCCCTCGTAGTAGTACGCATGACCATGTGTCAGGCCGCTACTCGCGTGTGTTGATAGGACTGTAACCCGATCTTCAACCCCCGCCGGTGTGGCCACCGGCGGGGGTTTTCCATTTCAAGGGCCGGACTGATCCCCCGCCGTCCACACGGACGACAACCCTGGGAGGTCAGCCATGAGCATCACCGGCGCCCGCTACATCATCGAATTCCTCAAACACCAGGGCGTGCGCGTGGTCGCGGGCATACCCGGCGGCTCCATCCTGCCCATCTACGACGCCCTGGCCGAAACCAGGGGCATCCGCCACGTGCTGGCCCGCCACGAGCAGGGCGCGGCCTTCATGGCCCAGGGCATGGCCCGCCTCACCGGCAGGCCCGGCGTGTGCTTCGCCACCTCCGGCCCCGGGGCCACCAACCTGGTCACCGCCATCGCCGACGCCCGGCGCGACGGGGTGCCCATCGTCTGCATCACCGGCCAGGTGCCCCTGCCCATGATCGGCACCGACGCCTTCCAGGAGGTGGACATCGTGGCCATCACCGCCTCCATCACCAAGCTGAGCCGCCGCGTGGACAGCGCGGCCGAGCTGCCCGAGGCCCTGGCCGAAGCCTTCGCCGTGGCCTCCTCCGGGCGTCCCGGCCCCGTGCTCCTGGACATCCCCAAGGACGTGCAGTGCCAGCCCGTGCCCGCGCAGGACATGTCCGCATCCGCCTCGATCTTCGGCGACGAGCGCCTGCCGGCCGCCTCCGGCTGGGACATCTCCCGCGCGGCGGCCATGATCAACGCGGCCAAACGCCCGGTGCTGCTGCTCGGCGGCGGAGCGGTGCGCGCCGGAGCCCAGGCCCTGCGCTTGGCGGTGAAGGCCGCCATCCCGGCCACCAGCACGCTCATGGGCCTCGGGGCCATCCCGGCGGGCCACCCGTTGGACCTGGGCATGCACGGCATGCACGGCCACCCCTGCGCCAACATCGCCCTGCACGAGTGCGACCTGCTCGTGGCCGTGGGCAACCGTTTCGACGACCGCGCCACCGGCGATCCGGCGACCTTCTGCCCCGAGGCGCGCATCATCCACGTGAACATGGACGCCTCCGAGCTCG
This sequence comes from Fundidesulfovibrio soli, assembly GCF_022808695.1. Taxonomy (NCBI): domain Bacteria; kingdom Pseudomonadati; phylum Thermodesulfobacteriota; class Desulfovibrionia; order Desulfovibrionales; family Desulfovibrionaceae; genus Fundidesulfovibrio; species Fundidesulfovibrio soli. Next base: position 199,585 of record NZ_JAKZKW010000003.1, on the reverse strand, counting down.
GGCGCATCAAGCCCGCCGACTTGGGCGTGGCCGCCGACGCCGGGCAGTTCCTCGAGGCCCTGGCCGACCTGGTGGAGCCGCGTGAGCGCCGGGGCTGGATGGCGCGCATCCGCAGCCTCAAGGAGCACGCCCCGCACCTGGAGCACGACGCCGAGCGCACCCACGCCCGGGCCGTGATCGCCGCCGTGGCCGAACGCATGGACGAGGACGCGGTGGTGGTCACGGACGTGGGCCAGCACCAGATGTTCGTGGCCCAGAGCTTCCCCTTCAAGACTCCCGGCCGCTGGCTGACCTCCGGGGGGCTCGGCGTGATGGGCTTCGGCCTGCCCGCCGCCATCGGTGCCGCGCTGGCCGACCCCGCCGCGCAGGTGGTCTGCTTCAGCGGCGACGGCAGCCTGAAGATGAACATCCAGGAGCTCTGCACTTTGGCCGAGACCGGGGCCAACGTGAAGATCGTGGTGCTCGACAACCAGAGCCTCGGCCTGGTGGCCCAGCAGCAGCGCCTGTTCTACAACCGCCGCAGCGCCTCGCGCTACGCCGCGGGTACGGACTTCTCCGCCCTGGCCCGGGCCTTCGGCGTGCGCGGCATCGACCTGGACGCCCAGGCCGACCCCGAGGCCGCCCTGGACGACGCCCTGGCCAGCCGTGGCCCCTGCCTGATCCACGTGCGCGTGGACCCCGCGGCCATGGTCTTCCCCATGGTGCCCCCGGGCGCGGCCAACACCCAAATGCTGCACGGCCACGAGGCCAGGGCCCAGGCCATGCCTGCGGAACGGGACATGCCCGAGGCCGTGAACATGGCCTAGGGCGGCGGCATCCCATATGGGATTCCAAAGGGAGGGACTCCCTTTGGCCGCCGGAGGCATCTTGCTCGTCTAGGCTCCAGCCGTGGGGGGGGGGGGGGGCGGCCGGCCGCCCGGGGGGGGTTAGAACCTCTCCAGGGCCGAACCGACCGCTGTATTTGAAGAACATCAGCCGGTTCGGCCCTGGAGAGGCCACGGCTGGAGCCGCTACGGTTCACCACGTCTGAAATGTGGCAAACGTACAATGCTTCTCCCTACGGCTAGCCTCTCCCGGCAATCGGGCCTGTCTTGGCTTGGGGCGGGTTTGCGGCTATGTGGGCGTCCATGACGCAGCGAGTATTCCTTGAGGCCCGGCGGGACTACGCCTCCCCCGGGCTGGAAGAGGCCATCGGCCGCCTGCTGGAGGGCGCGGGCTGCCGCCCTGCCCCCGGCGCGGAAGTGCTGGTGAAGCCCAACCTGGTGGCCCCATCCAACACGGTTCTCTCCTGCACCACGCCCGCCGTGGTGCGCGCCGTCTGCCTCTATCTGGCGGACCACCGGGCCAAGGCGACGGTGGGCGACTCCCCGGCCTTCGGCACCGCGCGCATCGTGGCCAGGGCCTGCGGGCTGGACCAGGCCCTCAAGGGCACCGGCGCGCGTCTCGTGAATTTCGGCCAGACCCGCAAGCTGCCCTTGAGCCTGGGCGGTTGCGTGGGCGTCTCGGCCCAGGCCCTGGACGCCGAGCTGATCGTCAACCTGCCGCGCTTCAAGGTGCACGACCAGATGTTCTGCACCCTGGCCGTGAAGAACTTCTTCGGCGCGGTCACCGGGTTCCGCAAGGCCTGGGCGCACCAGGTGCACGGCGAGAAGGGCAACCGCTTCGAGAGCATGATCCTGGACGTGTGCCTGGCCATGCCCCCCTCGGTGAGCCTGGTGGATGGCGTGGTGGCCATGCACGTCAGCGGCCCGGCCAAGGGCAAGCCCTACCCGCTCGGGCTGCTCGGCGCGGCCGCCAGCCCCGTGGCCCTGGACGCGGCGCTCCTAGCCGTGCTTGGCCTGCCGCCGGACGCGAGCCCCCTGGGCCGCGAAGCCTTGCGCAGGTGCCTGCCCGGCTCTCAGCTGGAGGACATCGGCTTCCCCGCCCTTCGACCCGGGGATTTCTGCGCCGAGGGGTTCGAACTGCCCCGCTGCCCGGCTCCGGTGGCCTTCCAGGCCCCGCGCTTCGTCAAGGGCCGCCTGAAGAGCCTGTGCACGCGCCTGCGCGGCGGCTGATTCATCCGGCGGTGTTGCGCAAGCCTTCTGGATGTCTTATTTCCAGGCGGTGAACAACCAGACTGTCAAGCGCAACAGGCATGTGGTGGTCGGCCGAGTGCAGGGGGTGGGCTTCCGCCCCTTCGTGTACAGGCTGGCCCTGGAGCGCGGCCTCGCCGGCTTCGTCCTCAACTCTCCGGAAGGCGTGGTCATCGAGGTGCAGGGGCCTGCCCCCGCGCTGGAAGGATTCACCCACGACCTGCTCAACAAGCTGCCGCCCCTGGCCATGATCGTGGAGCACTCCGTGGCCGAGGCCCCCGTGGTGTCCGGCGAGGAGGCCTTCCGCATCGAGCGCAGCAGCGCCGGGGAGGGGCACCACGTGCTGGTCAGCCCCGACGTGGCCACCTGCGAGGACTGCCTGGCCGACATGTCCGACCCGGACAACCGCCGCCACAACTACGCTTTCACCAACTGCACCAACTGCGGGCCGCGCTACACCATCACCCGCAGCCTGCCCTACGACCGGGCCACCACCTCCATGGCCTGCTTCCCGCTCTGCCCGGATTGCGCCAAGGAATACGAGGACCCGCTGGACCGCCGTTTCCACGCCCAGCCCAACGCCTGCCCGGTGTGCGGGCCCCTGATCTGGCTCGCCGACCGCAAGGGCAAGCGCCAGGCCGAAGGCCACGCGGCCATCGAGAAGGCGGCCAAGGCCCTGGCCAAGGGGAAGATCCTGGCCATGAAGGGCCTGGGCGGCTTCCATCTGGCCGCCGACGCCTGCGACCCGGCCGCCGTGGCCCTGCTGCGCGCCCGCAAGCACCGCCCAGGCAAGCCTCTGGCCGTGATGGTCCCCGATCTGGACGACCTGCGCGCCCTGGCCTCCCCCTCGCCCGAGGAATGCGAACTGCTGCTCTCCAAGGAGCGGCCCATCGTCCTGGTGCCCATCCGCAGTGACGGCCCGCTCGCGCCGGACGTCTCCCCAGACACCGACCTGCTGGGGGCCATGCTCCCCTACACCCCGCAGCACCACCTGCTTTTGCGGGCCTTCCGCAAAGTCACTGGCAGACCGGCCGCCCTGGTGATGACCAGCGGGAACATGAGCTCCGAGCCCATCTCCCTCGGTAACCGCGAGGCGCTTTCGCGTCTCAAGGCCATAGCGGATGTATTTTTGCTGCATAACCGCGACATCCTGGTGCGCACGGACGACTCCGTGCTGCGCCTGTTGCCCGCGGCGGAAGGCGGCTTCGAGCGCCAGTTCCTGCGCCGGGCGCGCGGGTTCACGCCCTCGCCGGTGTTCCTGCCCCGCAAGGGGCCCAGCGTGCTGGGCGTGGGGCCGGAACTCAAGAACACGGTCTGCCTGACCAAGGAGAACCAGGCCTTCGTCAGCCAGCACATCGGGGACATGCACAACATGGAGACTGCGGCCTTCCACAAGGAGGTCATCGCCCATCTGGAGTCCATCCTGCAGGTCAAGCCCGAAGCCGTGGTGGCGGACCTGCACCCCGATTACCTCTCAACACGCTACGCCCTGGAGGAGAGCGGCCTGCCCGTGCTCAGGCTCCAGCACCACTTCGCCCACGTGTTCGCCGGCTTGGCCGAGCACCGGCTGGAAGAGCCCGTGCTGGGCATCGCCCTGGACGGCTCGGGCTACGGCGGAGACGGCACCATCTGGGGCGGGGAATTTCTCTACGTTGACCCGGTGAACATGGTCATGGAGCGCGTGGGCCGCTTCCAGCAGGTGCCCCTGCCGGGCGGCGAGGCAGCGATCCGCCAGCCCTGGCGCATGGCGGCGGCCTACCTGGACGCCCTGGGCCTCGCGCCGGACCCGGCTGTCCACCCCTGGCTGCGCGGTCGCGAACAGGCCCTGGCCACGCTGCGGGCGATGATCGCCAAGGGAGTCAACAGCCCACTCACCAGCAGCTGCGGCAGACTCTTCGACGCCGTGGCCGGGCTTATGGGGCTGTGCCAGGAGATAAGCTACGAGGGGCAGGCGGCCATCCGCCTGGAGCATGCGCAGGACATGGCCGAGGCCAGACCCTACGGCTGCGGACGGCTGGAGCGTGACGGGATGCTCGAACTGGCTACGCTGGAGCTTTTCGGCCAGGCGTCGGAAGATTTCGCCAAGTGCGAACGCCCAGCCGTTATCAGCAGGCGCTTCCACCTGGGGCTGGCGCATGGCTTGGCCGCTATGGCCGGAGAATTACGCAAACGGACTGATGCCGTCCCGGTGGTTATCAGCGGAGGCGTGTTCTGCAATGCCTCCTTGACTGTAGCCTTATCCATGCTATTATCAAAGATGGGCATAAAATGCGCGGCCATGAATCAGACACACCCAGGAGACGGGTGTATTTCACTGGGCCAAGCGTACTACGGCAGCCTGCTTGTACAAAAATAAAATACACGACCCGGAAGGTCGGATTTCGATTTACCAAAATGGAAAGTGGCGTGAACAATATTTTAAAAACTTTACATTTTGTTCATCCTTTGTGTGAGCAGGCAGAACCCCACCCCTGACTTGACTCTTAAATAGTACTAATAAACAGAGGGTTCTGCAAAAACTGCGTAATACCCTCCATCAAAAAGGAGGGAAACCCTCCTTTTTTTGCTTGCGCTTTTCCGAAGGTCATATATATGTGCTTGTACACTACGGTGCACCCCGCACGGAAGCCGCCACAAGCGGTTCTGCCTCGGGAGATCTTACAGCACCTGCCCTGGTCGGCTCAGTTCGGCCACCCTCGCCTCCCGCCCAGGGCACCGGCAGCAGCCTACGTAATGATGTACCCTATCAACTCTCACGGAAGTGTTGCGGCGGCGGGGTAAGCATCACTGGATCAACAGAATGCTCCTTGTTTTGAGGGAGCTTAGAGGTGAACCATGTACAACGCATTCGATGAAGCCCTGGAAAGAATCAAGCGCGCCACCGGCGCCCGCACCCAGGTCGACCTTGCGGCGATTCTCGGCATCCGCCAATCCAGCATCTCCGACGCCAAGCGGCGTCAGTCCATTCCCGCTGACTGGCTGCTCAAGCTCTACCGCAGCCATGGCCTCAACCCCGACTGGATCACCTCCGGCGAAGCTCCCCAGGTGCTGCGTGAGGGCATGGCCCTGCCCGTGGGCCTGATGGAGTCCGGCGCCAGCTACGGTTCGGACAAGCCCAAGTCCCGCGCGGTCACTGTCAGCTCGATGACCGGCATCATCGCCGAGGACGGCTCCCTGCAGGAGAAGCCCATCGAGATGATCGCCATCCCCGAGGCATTCATCTGCGCCGGCCAGACCGTCTTCAAGATGGAGCACCAGAACATGGAGCCCATCGTCCGCCGCGGCGCCTACATCGGCGTAAACAAGGACCAGCGTCAGCTCCGCTCCGGTGAGATCTTCGCCGTTTCCGTGCCCAATGAAGGGTTTGTGGTGCGCCGCCTGTTCAACGACTTCGAGAACAACAGGGTCATCCTGCGCAGCGAGAACCCCGCCTACAAGGACCAGTCCCTCAAGGCCGAAGACATCGTGGGCAACATCATCGGCCGTGTCTGGTGGGTGCTGCAGGAACTCTAGGCCTCGCCCCCTCCCAACGGATGTGAGAAGCCGCCCCTCGGGGCGGCTTTTTTCTTTTTCATGTTGCCAACAAATATCTACTCTCGACATTCACATCCGACATTTTCCCTTCTGTAACGGTAATATTCCAAAACCATACTTGCATGTATGAATACATGATGCTATTTTTCAAATCGCATCGACGTATATAGATTGGCGTAAGGAGTCGGAGTATGCCCCAGCACCCAAAATTTCCCGGAACGGGCAGAAAGCACGGCGCGGCGCAGGGCCAAAGCGAGTTCACCCTCGGGTTCGAGCGCATAGCCCAGGCCCTCAACCTTTCCTCTCAGAGCGATCTGGCCACAACGTTGGACATCAGGCAGTCGAGCATCTCGGACGCCAAAAGGCGCGGCGTCATCCCCGGGGAATGGGCGCTCAAGCTTTACCGGTGTTTCGGGTTGAACCCGCGCTGGGTCTACGACGGCCTGCCCCCAGTCTTTCTCACACCGCCCGCCTCATCAGCATCCGGGGAGGCCGGTTGGAGCCAGTCCCACCACGACGCCTCCTTCCTGCTGCGCTACCCCCCGGAGTCGCTCCTGGCCATGCGCGTCGAGGATGCGTCCATGGAGCCGCTGATTCACCGCGACGCATACGTCGGGGTGAACACCTCGGACAAGACCCCGGTGGACGGCGCGCTTTTCGGCTTGATGCTTCCCCTGGAGGGATTCTGCGTGCGCAGGCTGCGCCTGGAGCACCGCAAGCCGCTCGTGCGTGTAACGGCGGACAACGCGGCCATAAAGGTCCAGCATCTGGCGACCGATGCGCTGGCCGGGGCCATATTGGGCAGGGTGGTCTGGGTGATGCACCGCCCTTAAGCCGGGCCGTGTGCGGAAGACCGTTCCGCCCAGCGACTGTGCCCGCACCCTTGCCTGGGATTCAAGCCGGCGACGCGATCACCCTCCCCCCGTTTCAGTGGCGCAGCCCACACAATACAATATTCCGCTGACCCCGCACGCCCCCTCGATACGCCTTCGGGGCGTGGGGGGGGGGCCATGGCCCCTCCGGCCCTCGCGCCAGAAAGACCCCTCCGAGGCACGAGGCCTGCACGGACGAGACAAAGCGCAGGGTTTGGGCTATGCACGGGGACGAAACAAGCGGAGGACCAATGCAGCGGAAGAGACTCACCGCGCCGGACATCACAGCCAGCAAGGGCAACCGGCGACTCGTGGTCATCACGGCATATGACGCCGGACAGGCGGGCCTGGCTGAAGCGGCCGGGGCGGACATCCTGCTCGTGGGCGATTCCCTGGGCATGGTCGTGCTGGGGCAGGAGGACACGGTCAGCGTCACAATGGAGCAGATGCTCCATCACGCGGCTGCGGTGACCAGGGGGTCCGGCAAGGCGCTCGTGGTGGCGGACATGCCCTTCCTCTCCTACCAGGCCTCTGTGGAGGAAGCGGTTCGCAATGCTGGGCAACTGATGAAGCAGGCCCGCGTCCAGGCGGTGAAGGTGGAGGGCGGCGGAGAGATATGCCCGCAGGTGAGGGCGATGGTCAGTGCGGGCATACCCGTCATGGGCCACCTGGGGCTCACGCCCCAGCATGTCGCCGCCCTGGGCGGCTTCAAGGTGCAGGCGCGCACCGCCATCGCGGCGAAGCGCCTGCTGCGGGACGCCATGGCCCTGGCTGAGGCCGGATGCTTCGCCCTGGTGCTGGAATGTCTGCCCGCCCAGGTGGCGCAACTCGTCACCAGGGAACTGCCCATCCCCACCATCGGCATTGGCGCCGGGGCCTCATGCGACGGGCAGGTGCTGGTCTTCCATGACCTGCTCGGGCTCTACGAGGGATTCCAGCCCAGATTCGTCAAGCGCTACGCCGAGCTTGGCCGGCTCGCCCGCGAGGCCCTGACCGAATTCGCCCAGGAGGTCCGCTCGGGGAACTTCCCCGGCCCGGAGCACTCCTTCGACATGGCCCCGGAAGAGCTCGTCCTGCTGCTTTCAAGCCTCGAAGAATCCTGAGGCCATCCCCGCACGGGCTCGGACCTGATCCTCCCGGCGTCCCTGGCAGTGCACGCAGAGCGTGGCCATAGGCTGCGCCTTGAGGCGTGCAGGCGCGATATCCTCGCCGCATTCCTCGCAGAGGCCGTATTCGCCTGATTCAAGGCGAGCCAGAGCCTCCTGGATGCCGGCCAGGGTCTGGCGGTCCCGCTCGCGCATGAGCAGGGCGAAATTGCGCCCGGACTCCATGGTGGCGCGATCCGCCAGGTCGGGCGGGAGCACCTCCTCTCCGATGAGGTCGTCCATGCTGTCGCGCATCTTGTTCAGGGTGTGCTGCATCATCTCGATGAGGGTCGAGGAAAACGTCTGAAGCTGCTCCGCGGTCATATGGCGCTCCTGGCGTCTGGGTTCGGATGCCGGGTTCCGGCCCGGCCCGTTCGTCTTGGTACTTGATGCCCCGGCCGTGTTGAATCCGTGTCTCGCGGCAGTTACAATTGCGTTTCGCCGCCGGAGCATCGGCCTGTACCATCAGGAGCCGCTTGCGTTTTCCGGGCCACTCATTAAGATATTTAGTCCGCATTGCGCCACCGGGGCCATGAGCCCCCGAAGAGCGATCCATACCGGCATGATACATTGTCTCGTGGAGGATTTGATGAAGCCGAAGGTGTACGACGAGGACGTCAGGGAATTCATACTCGAACAACGGGGCGTGTTCCTGGTGCTGTCCCACGATCCGCACTTCAACAAGAACCTGCGCAGCACCCTGCTGCGGCATCTGCACCTCAAGGACGACTGCGTCTACAACGTCACCACCCAGGAGCAGCTCTACAAGGAGCTGCGCATGCTCGTGGGCCAGGGCCACAAGGTGGTCTTTTTCGTCGAGCGAGAAATAAACGGCAAATACTGCCACGATCTCGTTCAGTTCCTGAAGAACCAGTACCCTGAGGTTCTTATCATCATTCTCACAAGTGAAGTTGCCCGTGAAATACTCATCTACATGCACGAGATCGGGGCAAACAACGTCATTACCAAGCCAATCTCCCCCGACATGCTCATCGAGAAGGTAGCCTTCACCGTGAAGCCGCGCGGCCAGATCGGCGAGCTGATCGACCTGGGCAAGAAGCTCAACGAGAACGGCAAGCACGCCGAGGCCGAGGCTGTGGCCCGCAAGATCCTCGAACTCAAGCCGGGAAGCCCGGCCGCCCTGCTGGTGCTGGGAGATTCCTTCAAGGGCCGCGACATAATGGAACAGGCCCTGGCGGCCTACACTGAGGCATCCAAGAACGGGAAGCTCTTCCTCGACCCCATCAAGAAGATCGCCGAGCTGCACAAGGTCACCGGCAACGTCCGCGAGGAGACAAAGTACCTCGAACGCCTGGACAGGCTCTCCCCCCTCAACGTGGACAGGAAGATCTCCATCGGCGACAACTACATGAACCTGGGCGAGCGGGAAAAGGCCGTGGAGATCTTCGACGACGCCATCAAGCTCGCCACCAAGGAGGCCATGGCCCAGGTGGGGCGCGTCACGCGGACCATCGCGGAGCACTGCATCTCCAACGCCCCGGAGCTTTCCGAAAAATACCTGCGCCAGTCCATCGAGGCCAAGAAGGGCAGCCTGGACAAGTCGGACATCGAGACCTTCAACCGCCTGGGCATCACCCTGCGCAAGCAGGGCAAGTGGGACCAGGCCATCGAGGAATACCGCAGGGCCCTCAAGATCTCGCCCAACGACGCCGGGCTCTATTACAACATGGCCATGGCCTACAGCGAAGGGCGCGAATTCCAGGACGCCTTCAACTACCTGAACAAGGCCCTGAGCACCAACCCCGACCTCTGGACCGCGGGCGAGACAGTCTGCTTCAACATCGCCACCGTGTACCTGCGCGCCGCGCGCAAGGAGCTCGCCGTGGAGTTTCTGCACAAGGCCCTGGAGCTCAACCCCGGCTTCGAGCGGGCCAAGAACCTGCTGCGCGAGATATAAGACCCGCCAATGATCAAACATCCCGACTTCGACCCCGTGGCCATCGGCCTCGGGCCTCTCCAGGTGCGCTGGTACGGCCTGATGTACCTGGCCGGATTCGTCACCGGCTGGCTTCTGGGCAGGCGGCGCGCGGCCAGGCCCGGCTCGGGCTGGACACCGGCCATGGTGGACGACTTCATCACCTGGTGCGTGCTGGGCCTGGTGCTTGGCGCGCGGCTAGGCTACGTGGCCTTCTACGACCTTCCGGCCTACCTCTCCGACCCGCTGGCCATCTTCCAGATCTGGAACGGCGGCATGAGCTTCCACGGCGGCATGATCGGGCTGTGCGTGGTGGTCTGGATTTTCGCGCGCAAGCACGGCAAGACCTTCCTGGAAATCGGCGATTTCCTCTGCCCCCTGGCCCCTCCGGGCCTGTTCTTCGGGCGTATCGGCAACTTCATCAACGGTGAGCTCTGGGGCGGGCCCACCAGCATGCCCTGGGGCGTGATCTTCCCGGATCCGCGCGGCGGCGGCGTGCCGCGCCACCCCTCCCAGCTGTACGAGGCCGGGCTGGAGGGTCTCGTGCTCTTCACCATCCTCTGGATCTACTCCGCCAAGCCGCGCATCAGCGGGCATGTCATGGGGATGTTCCTGGCCTGCTACGGCCTGTTCCGCTTCCTGGTGGAGCTCATCCGCGAACCCGACCCCCAGTTGGGCTACCTGGCCTGGGGCTGGCTGACCATGGGCCAGCTGCTCTCCCTGCCCATGGTCCTGGTGGGCGTGGCTCTGCTGCTGCGCCGAGGCTCCGCCGCCACGAACCCTGCCCGCTAACCGGACCGCCCTGCGACATAAAAAGCCCCCCGCGCTCAATGCGCCGGGGGGCTTCTTCGTTCATGCGGGCCGGGACGGGCCGGTTACTCCTTCTGCAGGGGGATCAGGGCGAACTCGCCGCAGACGTCCTCCGCCAGGGTCTCCGGCCAGAGAGCGATGTACGTCTTGCCGCGCACGGCCTCGACGTAGTCCACCTTGGGCCTGGGCGCGTGGCGCTTGCAGAAGCCCCACTCGCCTTTGACCATCTCCTCCGGCGGGCAATAGCGGTACTCGTAGGGGATGGGGCCTTTCCAGTAGCGGCAGTGCTTGCATTTGGCTTTTCTCATGGTTTCGGCAGCCCCTCCAGGGACAAGACGTAGATGCTCGGCCACAGCTTCCCGGTTACGAAGAGCCTGCGGGTTGCCGGATCCCAGGCGATGCCGTTGAGGTCCGAATCGTCGGGCAGGCCCGGGGTCCTGGAGCGCAGTTGGGCGCAGTCGATCCAGGCGGCCACTTTTCCGGTGGCCGGCGAAACGACGACTATGCGATCATCGTGCCAGACGTTGGCGAGAATCCACCCATCCACCCATTCCAATTCGTTGAGCAGGGCCAAGGGCTTCTGGCCGTCCGTCACGCGCAGGGTTCGCACCGCCTTCATGGTGGCCGGGTCGCGCCAGGTCAGGGTGTCGCTGCCGTCGCTGGTCAGCAGGCCGAAGGGGGTGGCGGCCGCGCCCCATCCCTCGGTGTCCAGGGGCAGCTCCGCCTTGGGCTGGAAGCTGGCCGCGTCGTAGACGTAGGCCTTGCCCGTGGTCCAGGTCAGCTGGATGAGGTCCGCGCCCACCAGGGCCAGGCCCTCGCCGAAATCCTTGGCGGGCAGGTCGCGCTTCTGCACCACGCGCCCGGTGGCAGGCTCCACCTTGCGCAGGCTGGAGCGCCCGTTGAGCCCCGTGCTCTCGTAGAAGTAGCCCTGGCTGAAGACCAGCCCCTGAGTGAAGGCCTGGGGGTCATGCGGCAGGACGGCCGTAACGGTGTACGTCAAATTTCCGGCGGCGCTGGGCGCCGCCAGGAGCGCCAGGACCACCAAGGAAAGCAGAGTCTGCCGTGCGGCCCTGCACATTGGAGAAATATCCTTCATCCCTGCACCACCACGTTTGGGTCCTGTTTGAAGGGGTTCTGCCGCACTTGAAGGGAATAGATGTAGGGGTAGCTTCGCTTGAGGTGCTCCATGTAGGCCAGCCACTCCACCACCAGCAGGTTGAAGGCCCGGCGCATGTCGCCCTTGAGGTGCTCCACGTCGGTCTGGGGCAGGCCCGTAAGCCCCGGACGCGCGGCCAGCTCCTCCGTGAGGTGGCACAAGGCCCAGAGCAGGTCCGTGAAGCTGTCGTGCTCCAGCAGGTTCGGGTTCTGCAACAGCCCCAGCACGAAATGGCGCTTCTCCAGCAGGAAGTGCTTGAGCTCCTCCAGCCGGGTTTCGTCGTGGTCCAGGGTGCAGCTGTTGCCGCGGGCGAAGGCCAGGGCCTCCTGGTACTGCTCCCGGCCCCAGTGCATGTCCACGGCGAACCGGGCCCGGACCTCGCCCAGGTCGCCGCAGAATTCGTTGATCCGGCGGATGGCCTCGCCGCCCACCTCGCTGAAGAAGGCCCCGATGACCATGTTCAGCTTGTGGAACTTGGCCGCGCGCTCGCGCTCTCCCAGCACGTTCTCCACGATCAGGGTGACGACCAGGACCTGCACCGGCACGAAGCAGAGGTCCAGCGCCCAGTAGAAGCCCAGGTTGTACCCGTCGCGGAAGATCAGCAAATGCATAAGCGGCAGCGTCAGGGCGAACCCCGCCGTGACCAGGGCCACGGATTGCTTCCAGCTCATGTTGGACAACAGTCTCTTGAACATTACGCCCCCTGTGCGCCCTCCAGCCTGCATGGACCATCGGGCAGCGTGAATCTACGCAAAGCCGGCGTTCTTGACCACCCCTCGCATCGCGGCCGGAGTGCCCACCCGCCCCTATGCCGCGAATGCAACCTTTCAACCATGTAAGGAAATAACGCATGCAGCTCGAAGCATTTTTTTGAGCACCCCCCCCTTTGACAACACTTCTGGGAGGGTGTTATTGTTGCATGGTCTGTTGCTTTCAACAGAAGGAGGAACACCATGAGAACCACATTGAAAACCACGTTGATTCTGGCCCTTCTGGCTGCCTTCGGGCTCTGCTCCGCCCTGGCTCACGCCGGCGGCACCACTGCGGGAACAGTCTACCTTGAACCCAAGGTGGGCATGTACGCCAACTCGAGCAAGAATATCAGCTCCATGTTCTCCTACGGCGCGGAAGCTGGATATTTCTTCGTGGACGGTTTTGCCCTGGGCCTGGAGGGCCTCGGGTATTCCGTCACGCAGAAGCGTTATCCCACCACCGCGGTGAACACCTATGAAAACGTCGGTGCGTTCAGCCCCATCGCTTGGGCGCGCTATCACTTCATCTCCGACGAGAAGGTGTCCGTGTTCGCCGGACTGGGCCTGGGCGGCTTCTTCTCAGGCGTGAACGTCCCCCGCAACGGCTTCACCTCCAACATGACCGAGGCGGCCGAAGTGGGCTTCAACGTTTACCTGGTCAACGCGCTTTCCATGCAGCTGGCCGGCCGCTACCAGCACATCGGCGAGTTCAGCGACAAGGGCTCCGACAACTGGGGCGGCAACCTGGCTCTGAAGTACGGGTTCTAGCATCCTGGTTTGAAACTCAGTCGACACTTCCGGCCGCGGCCCCTTGGCGCGGCCGGTCTCTTTTCTCCCCTCGCCGCCGGTTGCATAGAAACGCTGTCAATTGCTCCGGCTTCCTGTTAGACAATATCGCGCGCTTTGCGTGACACCCCAAAACGAAGCCATCATGGACAACATCAAAGATTCCCAAACCACTCCCCCTGAGTTCGAGACCCTTGTCGAGCCCGAAGCCTCCCTGCCCGAAATGGCCCTGGAGGAGTTGCCGGAGCCACTGCGCGAGGCCATGGCCCGCGCGGGCTGGTCGGCGCTCATGCCCGTGCAGTCCAAGTCCCTGCCGTACCTGCTCACCGGGCAGGACCTCATGGTGCAGTCGCGCACCGGCAGCGGCAAGACCGGGGCCTTCCTGCTTCCGATCTTCCACCTGCTCGACAAGGAGCAGCCCCAGACCCAGGCCCTGATCCTCTGCCCCACCCGCGAGCTGGCGGGCCAGGTGGCCGCCGACGCCGAGACCCTGTTCGCGGGCACCGGCCTGAAGATCGCCTCGGTCTACGGCGGCGTGGGCTACGGCGCGCAGACCGACGCCCTGCGCGCGGGCGCGCACCTTGTGGTGGGCACCCCCGGCCGCATCCTGGATCACCTGCTGCGCCGCAACCTCACCCTGGACGGCATCCGCGTGCTCGTGTTCGACGAAGCCGACAGGATGCTCTCCATCGGCTTCTACCCCGACATGAAGGAGATCAAGCGCTACCTCCCCAAGCGGCGCGTCTCCACCTTCCTCTTCTCGGCCACCTACCCGCCGCATGTGCTGCGCCTGGCCGAAGAGTTCATGGACCACCCGAATTTCCTCTCGCTCTCCTCCACGCAGGTGCACGTGGCCAACATCCTGCACCAGTACGTGGAGTCCCCCGGCATGGACAAGGACCGCTGCCTGGTCCGCCTGCTGGAGATCGAGAACCCGGTCTCGGCCATCATCTTCTCCAACACCAAGGCCAACGTGCACTACATCACCGAGGTGCTCAAAGGCTTCGGCTACGACGCGGAGGAGCTCTCGGCCGACCTCACCCAGGCCAAGCGCGAGGAGGTCATGGGCAGGCTGCGCAAGGGCAACCTGCGCTTCCTGGTGGCTACCGACGTGGCCGCGCGCGGCATCGACATTCCCGAGCTTTCCCACGTCTTCCAGTACGAGCCCCCCGAGGACCCCGAGTCCTACGTGCACCGCGCCGGGCGCACCGGCCGCGCCGGAGCCTCCGGCACGGCCATCACGCTGGTGAACATCATGGAGGAGCTGGGCCTGGGCCGCATCGGCCAGCGCTTCGGCATCGACCTGATCAAGCGCCCAGCCCCCACGGACGACGACGTCTCCACCGTGGTCTCCGCCAGGATGACCGCCCTGCTGGAGGCCGAACTGCGCGCCCTGACCCCGCTCAAGCAGGTGCGCCTCAAGCGTTTCCTGCCCCTGGCCCAGGAGCTTGGCTCCTCAGAGGACGTGGCCCTGCTGGCCATGCTCCTGGACGAGCGCTACCAGGCCAGCCTGCACGCCATCCCCGAGCAGCCCGAAGGCGCGGCCTCCACGGCCCGCCGCGGCGACAAGACCGCCCCGCGCCGCGAGGAGCGCCCCCGCAGGGAAGACCGCCCCCGCCGCGAGGAGCGTCCCCGCAGCGAAGATCGCCCTCGTCGCGAGGATAAGCCTCGTAGCGAAGATCGCCCCCGCAGCGAAGAGAAGCCTCGTAGCGAGGAGAAGCCCCCTCGCGAGGAAAAGACCCGGCGCGAGCGCAAGCCCGACGCCGCCGCCAAGCCCAAGGCTGAGCCCCAAGCACAGGCTGCCGCGGCTCCCGCCGATTTCACCACCATGGAGGACTTCTCCTCGGAGTGGGCGGGCGACCTCGAGCAGGTCGCGGCAGTCCCCGCAGCCTCCGCCGCAGGCGAGGAGGGCGAGGTGCGCAAGAAGAGGCGCCGCCGCCGCCGCTCCCGCAAGAAGCCCGGCTCGGGCGAAGGCGCCATGGCCGCCGAGTCCTCCGCACAGGCGGATTCCGGCGACGCCTATGAGGACTTCGAGCCCGCGCCCGCAGCTGAGCCTGTCGAGCCCGTCTCGGAAGCCGCCGAGGCCGCACCCTCCGGAGAGGCCAAGCCCAAGTCCAGGTCGCGCTCGCGCTCGCGTTCGCGCGGCAAAGGAAAATCCGGGGAGGCCAAGTCCGGCGAGGTCAAGCCCGCCGAGGCCAAGACCGGTGAGGCCGCCGAGGCCAAACCCGAAGGCGCTGCGCCCGAAAAGCCCGCCAAGAAAAAGGCCGAAAAGAAGGCCGTGCCCACCTTCGAGTTCGACTCCACCTACGGAGACGGCAAGGGCATCGACTGGGACTAGGGGCCTCAAAGAACGAATGATCGAGACCGGCCGGGGAAACCCGGCCGGTTTTTTGTTGGAGCGATGGAGAAGGCGTGCGCCTAGTGTTTGTCACGCCTCGGACGCGGTGAGCTGTAGCAGGTCCAGCCGTCGCCTCTCCAGGCCGAACTGGCTGATGTTCTTCAAATACAGCGGGCAGTTCGGCCCGGGAGAGGCGACGGGGGGGGCCGAGA
>NZ_JAKZKW010000003.1:0-183962 GCF_022808695.1 Fundidesulfovibrio soli | reverse complement strand
GCCTCTTGGGTTTTTTTCCTTCAAGTGCGGGGCCCCGGGGGCCGGGGGTGCGCCCACGGCTGGGGCCTAGACAAGCGGGAGATGCCTCCGGCGGGCAAAGGGAGTTCCTCCCTTTGCAATCCCCTTCCGCTTCGCGTTCAGCGCGCCTGCATGAGCGGCCTGAAGCCGTTTCCGTGGGCGGGTGCAGAGCAGGAAAAACCATTGGGTGCGAGGCTTCGCCCCTTGCATTCCGAAAACTGCCGCGCTGGTCCGGTGTGCGGCCCTGGCTTCCCTCTGCGCCGCCGCGCGGGCGGATGTTCTTCAAATACATCTGTCCGCGCGGCGGCGAAGAGGGAGGACAGGGCCGGTTCAGCCACAATTCATTCAGGCTTGAGTGGCAAATTGCCCCGGGAGCTTGAGAATGCGCCTCTTGACGGGCACCTCCAAGGGACTGCATCCTGGCGCCATGAAACGCTTCCCTCTTTCTGCCGCGCTATTGCTTTTAACGGCCCTTCTGGCTTCCGGCCCGGCGATCGCCGCCGCCCTGGACGACGCCCTGGACGACGCCCTGGCGGCCTCCGGACAGCTGCTGGTGGTGACCAGCGACTGCTGGAGCTGCACCAGCGCTCGCCTGACCCTCTACCGCCGCGATGCTGGCGGTCCGTGGCGGCAGGACGGCCCGCCAGTGGCGGTCACGCTCGGCCCCAAGGGCTTGGGCTGGGGAATCGGCCTGCACGAGGTCCCGGCGGAAGGCCCGCGCAAGCAGGAAGGCGACGGCCGGGCCCCGGCGGGCGTCTTCCGGCTGGGCCAGGTGTTCGGCTACGCGCAGGCCCCGCCGCCGAGCCTGCGGATGCCCTACGTGCAGGCCACCGAGACGCTGGAGTGCGTGGACGACGCGGCCTCGCCGCAATACAATACCTTGCTGGATGCCTCGACGGCCCCGGCGCGCGCCTGGAACAGCTCCGAGGTCATGCGGCGCAAGGACGGCCAGTACGCCCTTGGCCTGGTGGTCGCCCATAACCCCGCCCCGGCCGTGCCCGGAGCGGGCTCCTGCATCTTCCTGCACATCTGGCGCGCCCCCGGCGCCACGACCTCCGGCTGCACGGCCATGGAACGTACGGACATGGAGCGCGTGGCAACCTGGCTGGACCCGGCCCTCTCCCCCCTGCTGATCCAACTGCCCCGAGAGGAATACGCCCGCACCGCGGCCCGCTTCGGCCTGCCCTGAAATCCCGGCAGCCGATGACGTTGCGTGCCGCCCTGGAGCTGTCACATGCCTGGCGGGGGTTTTTCGCCCGCATGGGCACCGAGCCCGGCTGGAGCATCCCTTACGGCAAACCGGGGGGGTGCGCTTCCCCCGCGCGGACCCAAGCCCCGACAGGTTGCAGCCATGGAATCCAAACTGAAACGGCCGGGAAGAGTCTTTCCTCTTCCCGGCCGTTGATGTTGGTTTGCGTCGCGCTCAGTCCAGGCCCATTCCGGGATGGTGCGCGGGCGCGTCCATGTCCATGGTATGGCAGACCTTGCAGGTCTTGGGCGATCCAAGGGCGCTGGTGTTCTTCTGGTACTGCGTGGGCTGGAGCACGTCGCGCATCTTCCCATAGGGGTTGCGCGCCGGGTAGACCGCGTGGACAGAGCTGTGGCAGCCGGAGCAGGCCATCGCGCCCAGGTCGTCCCGCGAGTGCTTGAACAGGGCCGCCCGGTCCTTGCTCCAGGAGCCGTAAGCCTGCATGCCCTGCGGCGGGCCGTAGTCCGTGTGGCAGGTCAGGCAGCGGGGTTCCTGGGTCCAGGGTTCACGCGGCACGGGTTGCGCGTCGCGGGGCGTTATCAGGCTTATGAGCTTGCCCGCCGCAGGAGCGCCCAGGGCCTTCTCACGGGTCAAAAGCGAGAGGGCGTGGTCCTCCAGCGCGCCGTGGCAGTTGGTGCAGTCCAGCCCGGCCTCCTGGTGCGGGTCGCGGAAGGCGCGGGTGGCCCCGGTGGGGCTGGTGGGATGGCAGGCGTCGCAGGCCTTGGCCCCCTGCCCGGCCAGATAGACCGCGTGCAGGCCGTGGATCGACGCGGAGAGGCTCATGGTCCGCCCGGGGGCTCCCGCGGGCGAAGCCGCCTGGGTGTCGGTCACGTCCTTGTGGCAGGAGCGGCACTCCAGCGTGCCGGAGCGTTTGGCCAGGCGCGTGCCGGAGAGCCTGTCGTGCGCGGCCAGCACGTCGCGCCCGGTGCTGGGGGCGATGCCCGCCACGCCGTGCTTCCACGGCCCGCCGTGGCAGGAGCGGCAGCCCAGCTCCGTGGAGACGGGCAGCACCACCCTGGTGCTTGCCAGCAGCTTGCCCGAGGCGTCGTAGGCGTTGACCTCGGCCACCGGGTAAGGCTGGAACCCGCCGGACTTGGGATAGGGCGAGACCGGGATCAGCTCCGCCCGGAAGGCGTTGCCCTGGGGCTGGAGGCTGCCCGCCTGGCCGTCGGCCACGGTGTAGGTCACGGTGACGTCCTTGGTGACGGCCTCGGGGACTATGTCGCGGCGGATCAGTTGCGCGGTGAGCCCCTGCGTGCCGACGCCCAGGGTCCATTGCCCGTCGGCGTCGGAGAGCATGTTGATGCCCCTGTCCGGCGCGGCGGTGAGCACGTAGGGGGTGTCGTCGGTGAACACGGGCACCGTGTCGACCGCCTGCGGGAACTTGGGGGCCTCCGCCTTGCGCGGGCCGTGCAGCCCCTCGGTGAGCCAGGCGGCCAGGGCTGCCCTCTCCTGCGCGGTGCCCAGGAAGGGCGGCATGTAGGTGCCGATCTTGCCCATGCCTGTCAGCAGGGCCTCCATGCCGAAGGCGGAGTACTTGGCGCTACGCGGGAGCATGTCCAGCATGGGGCCGCCCAGGCTGTGGCAGCTGGAGCACTCCAGGAAATAGAGCTCACGTCCCGCCTCCATGCGGTTGGCGTCCGTGACCTGCTTGACCTTGCTCCACTTGGCCGAGGCCAGCGCCCCCTTGGCGTTGATTTCCCCGGCGCGGGCCACGGGGATGCCGTTGGAGTACATGTAGCCGGTGATGATGTACGGCCTGCGCGCGGCCTCGCGCATGTACTCGAAGGAGGCAAGCACGCAGAAGGAGGCAAGCATGGTGAACACGGCCACCTTCCGGGCCACCTCGCGGGAGACGCCGCCCGCAAGCATCGCGCCGCCGGCCACCACGAAGGGCGCGGCCCACCAGAAGGCCTTCATGCCCGAGGCAACCTCGGGGGAGAGGCCAAGCGCCAGCACCTTCTGCTCCGGGGAGAGCACGGCGATGTGCCACCAGCCCGCCGCGGCCAGCACCGGCAGGGGCAGGATGGTCCACACCGCGCAGAAGCGGGAGAGCCGCTTGCGCTCGCCCTCATCCTCCACGCCCTGGGCGGTGATCAGGCCGAACACGCCCGCCACCAGGGCGGCGAATGCGGCCCGGAACACCAGCCCTGGCAGGAAGGTGGGGTTGAAGAAGCCGTCCCAGAAACGCTGCGTGGCCAGCCACTCTCCGGGGGTGAGCATGTAGGAGATGAAGCCCTGCACCACGGTGAGCGAGCCGAAGGCGAAGGCGAAGTAGAGCCAGGCCAGGATGAGCCTGCGAGTGGAGCGCTCCGCCTCGAAGGAGCTCATGTAGACCAGCAGGGTGACGATCTCGGCCAGGAAGAAGGTCCACTCCGTGGCCCAGCCGAACACGAAGGAGTGGATGAGCGTGGAGGTGGCCCCGGGCGCGCCGATGGCGATCACCACCCAGATGCCCACGCCCGTGAGCCCGCCCACCACCATGGTGAACACCAGGAAGAACTTGGCGTAGCGGCGCAGGTAGTCCTTGAGGGTCCCCAGGCCCAGGCGCTGCACCCGGGTCTCCATCACGGCGATGAACAGGCCGCCGCCCACGGCGAAGTGCGCGATGAACACGTGGATGGTGGCCACCAGCGCGATGAGCAGGCCGCCGCCCCACCAGGTCCAATGCAGTATGGGATAGTCCATGCGCCTACGCCCCCTTCCTGTCGGGTACGGGCCGCGCCGCGGCCCACCAGACCACCGCCAGGGATATGGCCATGCACCCCAGGAACATTGCCACCGTGGTGGGCTCGGGCCGCACGGTCATGGCGGCGTCGTTGAGATGGGGGGAAAGCTGGATCATGCGCAGGACCTCGCGCAGGGGCACCATGAAGCACACGGTGACCACCGCTCCGCAGGCCGCCGGGATGGCTTTGCCCCGCAGCCCGAAGGCCACGGACGCCCCAGCCGAGGCCACCCCGCCCAGGAGCAGCCCGGTGCCCAGGGCGTGGCCGCCCATGAAGGCGAGCATCACCTCGCGGGGCAGGCTGACCAGCCACCACAGGCCCACGGCGGCCGTGGCCAGCGCGCCGTGGCTGAACCAGCGCAATCCCTCGGCCTGCAGCTCGGCCCCGTGCGGATCGCCCCGGCGGGAGCGGCCGCGCCCCACCATGGCCAGGGAGAGCCCGCCAACGGAGACCGAGGCCAGCACGAAGTGCAGCCAGCGCGGGACGAAGGTGCGGTCCGCGAAGGCGGTCATGGTCCCGGAGGCGTTCTCGAAGAAGCCGCTCCAGAAATCAGGCCGCTGCAAGAGCAGCGCGTTGTTGACCTGCACCAGGGAGGCGTAGAGCATGAGCAGCGCCATCGCCCCCCAGACCAGCGTGCCGCGCGGGCCCGAGCGACCGTGGGGCGTGTGGCCCAGGGCGTACTTCTGGCGGTAGGCCAGGCCGTAGGCGGCCATCACCGCCAGCACCAGCCCCACCCAATAGACCCCCATGAGCATGAAGCCCACGTAGAGGAACTGGCCGTAGAGCGTCTGGAGGAAGAGGAACGGCGCGACGCCCACGTTGACGGCCAGGGCCGTGAGGGTGGGCACCAGCGAGGCCTGGCGCGACAGCCCTTCGGACTGGCGCAGGGAGCGCGCGAAGCCGAGCAGGGTCAGGCCGAGCATGGCGTTCATGAGCAGCAGGTGGACCGCGAAGGTTGCGTCCAACAGCAGGCGCAGCAGCCACGGGGCGGCGGGCAGGGCGTCCGCCGGCGGTATCAGCGAGGTTGGATCCATAAGAGCCCCTTGTTGCGATTAAACGGCGCCAGTACCCACCGCTATCACCTTTTCAAGTACGCGAAAATAGTCTACCTGAGGTCGGATACGACCCATCGACACACCCGGCTCGCCCGGAGACCCACATGGCCCTGCTCCTCTTCGACATCGGCAACACAAACATCAAGATAGGACTCTACCGCAGGGAGTCCGGCCTGTCGTCCTACGTGCTGCCCACGCCGCGCTCCAGCACGGCCGACCAGCTCGGGCTGGACCTGGCCGCCCTGCTGGCCCGCGAGGCCCTGGCCCCCGATAGCCTGGATGCCATCCTGGCCATCAGCGTGGTGCCCCCCGTGAACCCGATGCTGCGCCAGGCCTGCAACCGCTTCATCGGCAGGCCCCTGCATTTCGTCCCCGAGGACATCCCCGTGCCCCTGGCCAACCTGTACGAGCGCCCCGAACAGGTGGGCGCGGACAGGCTGGTGGCCGCCTACGCGGCCCGCCGCGCCGCCAGCACCCATTGCGTGGTCTCGGTGGATTTCGGCACCGCCACCACCTTCGACGTGGTGCGCGGCCAGAGCTACCTGGGCGGGCTGATCTGCCCGGGGGTGCTCTCCTCGGCGCGGGCCCTGGCCCAGGACACTGCCAAGCTGCCCCAGATCGACCTGGAGCCTGAATCGCTCAAGCTGTCCATCGGGCGCTCCACCGTGGAGAGCCTGAACCAGGGGCTGCTCTTCGGGTTCGCCTCCCTCGTGGAGGGCATCCTGGACCGCCTCGAAGACCACCTGGGCGAACCCGTCACCGTTATCTCGACGGGCGGATTCGCCCCGCAATTGGCACGCGTCTGCCCCGCAATCGCCAACGTCAGGCCGGAACTTCTTCTCGACGGGCTGCGTCTCGTGTATGAGGAGGTGGCGGCTCCCGCCGCCCGCCGGAGAACCTGAAACAACATCGGAAAACGATCCCACAAGGAGAATCGAACATGAGCACTATCGCCGCTGTCTGGGCGCGGGAAATTCTGGACTCCCGCGGCAACCCCACCGTGGAGGTCGAAGTCACCCTGGATTCCGGCGCCGTGGGCCGCGCCGCCGTGCCCTCCGGAGCCTCCACCGGCACCCGCGAAGCCGTCGAGCTGCGCGACGGCGAAGACGACCGCTACGGCGGCAAGGGCGTCATCCGCGCCGTGGAGAACGTCCAGGGCGAGATCGCCGAGGCCGTGGTCGGCATGGAAGCCCTGCGCCAGACCGCGCTGGACAACCTGCTCATCGAGCTCGACGGCACCGAGAACAAGGGCCGCCTGGGCGCCAACGCCATCCTTGGCGTCTCCATGGCCACGGCCCGCGCCGCGGCCAACTTCCTGGGCCTGCCCCTCTACAACTACCTGGGCGGCGTGAACTCGAAGGTGCTGCCCGTGCCCCTGATGAACATCATCAACGGCGGCGCGCACGCCCCCAACAACCTGGACATCCAGGAGTTCATGATCGTGCCCGTGGGCGCGGACACCTTCGCCGACGCCCTGCGCATGGGCGCCGAGACCTTCCACGCCCTGAAGAAGATCCTCGCCAAGGACGGCCACCTCACCGCCGTGGGCGACGAGGGCGGCTTCGCCCCCAACATGAAGTCCCACGAGGAAGCCTTCGAGTACATCCTCAAGGCCATCGAGGCCGCCGGCTACCGCCCCGGCCCGGACATCGCCCTGGCCATCGACGCCGCCGCCTCCGAGTTCTACAAGGACGGCAAGTACTCCTTCTCCGGCGAGAACCGCGTGTTCACCTCCACCGAGATGATCGACTACTACCTGGGCCTGACCAAGAAGTACCCCATCATCTCCATCGAGGACGGCCTGGCCGAGGGCGACTGGGACGGCTGGCGCGAGCTGACCGACAAGCTGGGCGACACCACCCAGCTGGTGGGCGACGACATCTTCGTCACCAACCCGGACATCCTGGCCGACGGCATCAACGAAGGCATCGCCAACTCCATCCTGATCAAGCTCAACCAGATCGGCACCGTCACCGAGACCCTGGACGCCATCGAGATGGCCAAGCAGGCCGCCTACACCACGGTGATCTCGCACCGCTCCGGCGAAACCGAAGACGCCTTCATCGCCGACCTGGCCGTGGCCGTGAACTCCGGCCAGATCAAGACCGGCTCCCTGTGCCGCTCCGACAGGCTGGCCAAGTACAACCAGCTGCTGCGCATCGAGGAGGAACTGGAGGACGAGGCCCTGTACTACGGGCCGGTCATGGCCGCCCAGTGGTTCCCCGAAGAAGAGGAATAACCCCCCGCATAGACTCCCGGGGAGGCCCAAGGGCCTCCCCGGCTTTTTTCCGCCCCCCGCCCCTTTTATTCGCCCCCGTGTCCCCCCGGCCGCATAGCCATATTGCCATACGCAACCTGATGGAATAGGGTTTCCGAATTCAGTTTTACGGGATGATTCATGGATAACGATCCGTTTCAGGGCAGGCGCATCCTCGTCGCCGACGACGAGGCCGTGAACCTCCGGGTTCTCGGGAGCTTCCTGCGCGAGTTCGGCTGCGTCCCCGTCCTTGCGGACAACGGGAAGAAGGCCCTGGAGCTCATGGACTCGACCGTGGACCTGGTGCTGCTGGACGTGCTCATGCCCGGCATGGACGGCTTCGAGGTGGCCCGCAGCATCAAGGCCGTCAAGGAGTGGGCCTCCGTGCCCCTGGTCATGGTCACGGCCCTCACCAGCCGGGACGACAGGCTCAAGGCCCTGGAGGCCGGCGCCAACGACTTCATCGCCAAGCCCATCGACAAGACCGAGCTGCGCGTGCGCATGGCCTCCATGCTGCGCATGAAACGCTCCCAGGATGAGCTCATCCGCTACCAGGTGAGGCTCGAGGAGCTGGTGGAAGTACGCACCCAGGCGCTGAGCCTGGCCGTGGACAACCTGCGCGGGATGCAGCACTCCCTTCAGGCCTCCCAGCAGGAGACCATCCTGCGGCTGGCGTCGGCGGCCGAATACAAAGACGAGCACACCGCCAGCCACATCAAGCGCATGAGCGGCTACTCGGCGCGCCTGGCAGAGCTGACTGGCCTTCCTTCGCACGTGGTGGAGCTCATCCGCCAGGCCAGCCCCATGCACGACGTGGGCAAGATGGGAGTGCCCGACTCCATCCTGCTCAAGCCCGGCCAGCTCACCCCCGATGAATGGACGATCATGAAGAACCACACCGTCTTCGGGCGCAACATCCTGGAAGGCTCCAACTCGGAGCTGCTCCAGGTGGCCGAGGTGATCGCCTTCTCCCACCACGAACGTTGGGACGGCTCCGGCTACCCCATGAACCTCGCCGGGACGGGCATCCCCCTGCCCGGTCGCATCTGCGCCGTGTCCGACGTCTTCGACGCCCTGACCACCGCCAGGCCCTACAAGGAGGCCTACAGCAACGACGAGGCGCTTGCTATCATGCGCCTCTCCCAGGTGGAGGGCACCCACTTCGATCCGGGAATCTTTGCACTTTTTCTGGACAATCTGGACGACTTTCTGGATATTCAACGGAAATTCCAGGACTGACCCTGCCTTGAGCCTACCGGCGCGGCGGGACCTCCTGGCAAGCGCCCCGCTCCGCACCCCTCACGGGTAACGCACGCTGGCCTGGGGCGCGCCCTGTCCCGGGCGTCGTGCCCGGGCCGCATCGCAACCCAGCCCGCGGACGCAGTGTCCGGGCGCAAGCACGAGGAGGGAATCAGATGGCCAAGGAGAATGTCCGCAAGGTGATGGGTGTCACGGCGGCGGTTTTCGCCCAGATGGGCGTCATCTCCCGCGAGGAGGCCCTGGAACTCAGCGGCATGGACCCCGCAGCCTTCGACGAGGCCATGGCCAAGGCGTCCAAGGCCGCTGACGATGTCCGCCCCGGTCAGCCCGAGAAAGAGCCCAGTTTCTACGACGTCGTCTCCAAGGCGGCGGAAGAGTATCTGGACGCAATAAACAAGAAGTAGCCGGCCGCAATAACGGGAAAGCGCCGCGGGGCGCTTTCCCTTTCTTCGGGAATCCACATGTTCACCAAGGTACTGGCCGATCTCCGGGCGCGGCACAAGCCGCGCTTCATGGCTCTGGAGATCTGGAAATACATCGGGCCGGGCCTGCTGGTCACCGTCGGTTTCATCGACCCCGGCAACTGGGCCTCCAACGTGGCCGCCGGAGCCGGTTTCGGCTACAAGCTCCTGTGGATGGTCACGCTCTCAACGGTGATGCTCATCGTGCTGCAGCACAACGCCGCGCACCTGGGCATCGCCACGGGGCTGTGCCTCTCGGAGGGCGCGACGCGCCACCTGCCGCCCTGGGCCTCGCGCCCGCTGCTGGGCACGGCGGTGCTGGCCTCGGTCTCCACGGCCCTGGCCGAACTACTGGGCGGGGCCATCGCACTGCGCATGATCTTCGGCATCCCGCTGTGGCTGGGCGGCCTCATGGTGCTGGCCCTGGTCAGCTGGATGCTCTTCGCCAACTCCTACAAGCGCCTGGAGCGGGCCATCATCGGCTTCGTCTCGCTCATCGGGCTGAGCTTCGTGTTCGAGCTGGCCATGGTGGAGGTGGACTGGCTGCGCGCCACCGCCGGCTGGGTGGTGCCCAGCTTCCCGGAAGGCTCCATCCCGGTGATCATGAGCGTGCTGGGCGCGGTGGTCATGCCCCACAACCTCTTCCTGCACTCCGAGGTGATCCAGAGCAGGCAGTGGAACCTGGACAACGACGAGGTGATCCGCCACCAGCTCAAGTACGAGTTCATGGACACCCTGGTCTCCATGATCGTGGGCTGGGGCATCAACTCGGCCATGATCCTGCTGGCCGCCTCGGCCTTCCACACCGCCGGGGTGCAGGTGACGGAGCTGGAGCAGGCCCAGAGCCTGCTGGTGCCCCTGGTGGGCGGCGCGTCCGCCATTGTTTTCGCCGCGGCCCTGCTGCTGGCGGGCGTGGCCTCCTCGGTGACGGCGGGCATGGCCGGAGGGGCGATCTTCGCGGGCATCTTCAACGAGCCCTACAACATCCGCGACGTGCACACGCGCGTGGGCGTGGGCATCACCCTGTTCGTGGCCTACCTGCTCATCCTGGTGATCCCCAACCCGTTCCAGGGGCTCATCGTCTCCCAGATCGTGCTCTCCATACAGCTGCCCTTCACGGTGCTCCTGCAACTCTACCTGACCAGCTCGAAAAAAGTCATGGGCAAGTGGGCCAACGACCGTTCCACCACGGTACTGCTGGCCGCCATCGCAGCTGTGGTGATCGGGCTGAACATCATGCTGCTGGTGGACATTCTCGGGAGCTGAGCGCGAGCGGCGCATCCCCGCCCGGTGGGCCGTCCGCCGGGCTCCAGGCGGATACGGGGCGGGCGCCTGACAGGCACCGGGCGACCTTTTCGAATGCCCCGCGAAGCATCTCCGTCCGCTTGCTTTTTTCCCGCCAGGGCTTATCTGCCCCTTTCGCAGTACATCCTCCGGAGCCTCCATGAGCGACAACCGAGTCATCCATATCGAGGGCGCGCGCCAGCACAACCTCAAGAACATCTCCCTGGACATCCCCCGCGACAAGATGGTCGTGGTCTGCGGGCCTTCCGGCTCCGGCAAGTCCACCCTGGCCTTCGACATCGTTTACGCCGAGGGCCAGCGCCGCTACGTGGAGTCGCTCTCGGCCTACGCCCGGCAGTTCCTGCCCCAGATGGACAAGCCCCAGGTGGACAAGATCGAGGGCCTCTCCCCGGCCATCTCCCTGGAGCAGCAGTCCGCCACGCGCAACCCGCGCTCCACCGTTGGCACCGTCACCGAGATATACGACTTCCTGCGCGTGTTCTTCGCCCGACTGGGCAAGCCGCACTGCCCCTCCTGCGGGCTGCCCATCGCGGCCCAGACCACCGACCAGATCGTGGACGACATCCTGGGCCTGCCCGAGGGCGCCAAGTTCATGGTGCTGGCCCCCCTGGCCGAGCACCAGAAGGGCTCCCAGGCCGAGCGGCTGAAAAAGCTCAAGGCCCAGGGCTTCGCGCGCGTGCGCGTCAACGGCGAGGTGCTGGGGCTGGACCCCCTGCCCGAGCTGGACAAGAACAAGCGCCACACCGTGGAACTGGTGGTGGACCGTCTGGTGGCCAAGCCCGACATCCGCAAGCGCCTGGCCGACTCCGTGGAGCTGGCCCTCTCCCAGGGCACGGAGCGGCTCATCGTACACGAGATGGAGCACGCCAGGGACCGCTTCTTCTCCACTACCTCGGTCTGCCCCACCTGCAAGATCAGCGTGCCGCCGCCCACGCCGCAGCTGTTCTCCTTCAACAGCCCGCAGGGGGCCTGCCCGGTGTGCGCGGGCATCGGCAGCGTGGAATATTTCGAGCCTGATCTGCTGGCCCCCAACAAGGGCCTATCGCTTTCGCAGGGGGCCATCCTGCCCTGGAAGAACGAGCGCCTCTTCGCCCGCCTGCGCGACCAGTTGGCCGGGCTGGGCCAGCGCCACGGCTTCACCCTCACCACCCCGCTCAAGGAGTTCTCACCCCAGGCCTGGGCGGCCCTGTTCCAGGGCGACGAGGCCATCGGCTGGAAGGGCGTGGTGAACATGATGGAGCTGGGCCAGGCCATGGGCTCCATCTGGCGCGACGAGCTCTCCCGCTTCCGCCAGAGCCGCCCCTGCCCGGCGTGCAACGGCGCGCGCCTCAAGCCAGAGGCCCTGGCCGTGCGCGTGGACGACCAGAACATCTTCGGCTTCTGCTCCATGCCCATCGAGCGCGCCCTGGCCTGGCTCACGGCCCGCACCTTCGCCGGGGCCCAGGCCGTGATCGCCGAGCCCCTGCTCAAGGAGCTGGGGCACCGGCTGCGCTTCCTCTCCGGCGTGGGGCTGGACTACCTGAGCCTGGGGCGCAACATGGGCACCCTCTCCGGCGGCGAGGCCCAGCGCATCCGCCTGGCCGGGCAGCTTGGCTCCGGCCTTGTGGGCGTGACCTACGTGCTCGACGAGCCGAGCATCGGCCTGCACCCCCGCGACAACGAGCGCCTGCTGGGCACCCTGCGCATGCTCAAGGAGCGCGGCAACACCGTGCTGGTGGTGGAGCACGACGAGGCCACCATCCAGAGCGCGGACCACGTCATCGAGCTGGGGCCGGGCTCCGGCATGCTCGGGGGCGAGATCGTGTTCCAGGGCGACGTCAAGAGCCTGTTGGAGTCCGAGTCGCTCACCGGGCGCTACCTGCGCGGCGACCTCTCCATCCCCAGGCCGGAGAAGCGCCGCGAGCACCAGGGCTACCTGGAGGTGCGCGGCGCGCGCACCAACAACCTGCGCAACCTGGACGTGCGCTTCCCCCTGGGCTGCCTGACCTGCGTCACCGGCCCTTCCGGCTCGGGCAAAAGCTCCCTGGTGGTGGACACGCTCTACAAGCACATGGCGCTCTCGCGCGGCATCAAGGTGGACCTGCCCGGGCTCATCGACGGCATCCAGGGGCAGGACCGCATCGAGAAGATCGTCTCCATCGACCAGACCCCCATCGGGCGCACCCCGCGCTCCAACCCGGCGACCTACACCAAGATCTTCGACGAGATCCGCACGATCTTCGCCTCCACCTCGGACGCCAAGAAGCGCGGCTACAAGCCGGGCCGCTTCAGCTTCAACGTGCGCGGCGGGCGCTGCGAGGCCTGCCAGGGCGACGGCGTGATCGCGGTGGAGATGCACTTCCTGCCCGACATCCACGTGACCTGCGAGGTCTGCGGCGGCAAGCGCTACAACCGCGAGACCCTGGAGGTGCGCCACAAGGGCCTGAACATCGCCGAAGTGCTGGACCTGCCCGTGTCCGACGCCAGGCGGCTCTTCGAGAACTACCCGCCCCTGGCCCGGCGGCTGGAGATTCTTGAGCAGGTGGGCCTGGAATACATCCGCCTGGGGCAGCCGGCCACCACGCTCTCCGGCGGCGAGGCCCAGCGCATCAAGATCTCGCGGGAGCTGGGCAAGCGCAGCCTGCCGGGAACGCTCTACATCCTGGACGAGCCCACCACCGGCCTGCACATGCACGAGGTGGGCAAGCTCATCCAGGTGCTCAACCAGTTGGTGGAACGCGGGGCCACGGTGGTGGTCATCGAGCACAACACCGAGGTGATCATGGCCTCGGACCACGTGATCGACCTGGGTCCCGGCGGCGGCGAATACGGGGGGCGGATGGTCTCCTGCGGCACGCCCGAGGCCATCATGGCTGACCCGGAGTCCATCACCGGACGTTTCCTGGTCCCCTGAAGCCGACTTGCGCTCATCAGACATCCATACCATACCGGCGTAGTCCACATTCGCCTGTCCGGAATCACCCCGGCGCATGCGTCTGGACACGCGATGCGTTCTGCAATAGGATGATTTCAGTTTAGGCGGCGTACGCACCCGGCGAGACGATCACATCCCAGCCCTGCCTCTGGTGAGTCTAATGAGCGATTTTCCGGTTATTCTCGGCGTGTTCTCGCTTCAAAAGATCGAAGACGTCGGCACAGGCGCAACACAAAGCAAGCACGAACAGGTCACCTACTGGTACGCCCGCCAGCTCGACCCCGCCAAGGTGGAGACGCAGCCGCTCAACACCTACCACGTGCCCTCCGGCATCAGGAAAGCCATGCAGCTCGACGAGTTCATGCGCACCCACACCCCGGAGCCGCGCTACTACGAAGCCAACACCGTGCCCGCCCTGAGAACCCTCAAGGCCAAGATCGACCAGGGCGAGAAGTTCTTCTCAATGGGGCTGCTCGACGACGCGGAGCGCGCCTTCCTCAAGGCCCTGATGGTGGACGAGCTGAGCGTGCCCGCCAACTACGGCCTGGGCGACGTCTACACCGAGCAGGGCGAGTTCGCGAAGCTGCACAAGGTGCTCTCCGTGCTCATGGGTCTCGACGACGCCTTCACCGCGGAATACAGCCAGAAGCTCAACAGCTTCGGCATCAACCTGCGCAAGAAGGGACTGCTGGACGAATCCATCCAGTTCTTCAGCAGGGCTCTGCAGATTCGCGACAACGACGAGCACATCTACTTCAACCTGGCCCGCGTTCATTTCGACAAAGGGGACATGCAGCAGTGCATCGGCGTGTTGAGCAAGGCCACGGAGCTCAACCCCGAATTCGCCGAAGCCCATAAATTCATCCGCTACTGCGAGAAAATGGCCGCGCCCCGGGACGCCGCGACCGCGTGACGAGCGCCCCGCCCAGAGCGGCCTGGTTTTGCCGAGCCCTACGCGGAGTTTTCCTTTTCGGGATTTTTTCGCCTGTCCGGTCGCCCGGCGCAATGCCGGCCCGGGCCGGATTCCTGGCGCTGCTGGCGTGCCTGTGGTTCATTCTGGCCGCGCCCGCCTTCGCCCTGCCAAGCCTGGAAGACCAGCTCTTCGCGCCTTTCGACGCCCTCTACGCAGCTTCCGTCCCCCAGGCCCAGGCCAACCTGCTGCACGTGCAGGCCCCTCCCTCGGCCGCCACGGTCTGGGATATCGACGCCTCCAACCCCAACCTGATCTGGAGCGGCGAGCCCGGCAAGAGCGACGTGCTCCTGGCCACGTTCACAAAAGCCGTTTATTACGCCGCAAACAAGCCCGGCCAGACCATTCCGGCCGCGGTGGATCTCTGGGTCACGCCAGCGCCCCAGATGCTTCAGGACGTGCGGGCCGAGGCACCTGAGCTGGCCTCCGCCAACGGCAAGCTGGCCGCCTCCATGTACCTTGGCCTGCCCGCCCGCAACACCAACGACACGGTGCTGACGTTCTGGGCCTCGCCCTCGGCCATGCTGCGCCCCGCAATCGACCCGGCCATAGATTCCCACCAGGCTGAGGCGGCGTTCCCCCTCACCCTGCAGACCGTGGCCAACGTGGCGGCCGTGCCCCTGCCCCAGAGCGCGCCCGCCCCGGGCTTCGGGACCGCGCCCGACTATCCCGTGTGGTTCGCCAACCGCGAGAGCGCCATCTACAACCCGGCGGTGTCCGGCGGCCCCTACCCCTGGACCGGCCTGGGCTACACTTACGACTGGAACCCGGCCGCCGCCGACCCCGTGGGCGGCAGCGAATTCATCGTGGTCAAGGGCAGCGCCATCACCATCCAGTCCGTCACGCCAGTGGGCCTCTACTTCCGGTAGCGCGGCTAGCCCTCAATGGGCGTGTTCGTGCGGCTCGCCGGAGAGGTCGTGCTGGTGGTCGTGCCGCCCGTGCTCCCCGGTGTGCTCGTGGTCGTGAACCTGCTCCCCGTGGCTGTGCTCATGGGGATGAACATGGGCATGACCGTGCTCGTGGCTGTGGGTATGCACATGCCTGTGGGCGTGCATGCCGATTCCGGGGTGCTCGTGCTCGTGTTCATGCTCGTGGCTGTGGGCGTGCTCGTGCTCGTGGCTGTGCTCGTGTTCTCCTTTCATGGGCCACCTCCGTATCGTCACACCTACGCCGTGGCCCGAAAAAGTAAAGAGCGCCGGACCGGAATCCCTGACACTATTCCGGGCGATGGTTTTTTTCAGGACGTAATTCCCTTGCCTGGTTCGATACCCCCCTGGTATCAATCGCCCGGCATAGCCTCTGCCGATTCAAGGAACTGCTGTATGATCATCGTCGCCAACGAAGTATCAGATCCCATCTGTGTCGCACGCCAGCCGATCTATGACGCGGATGGCAACGTTTTCGGCTACGAGCTCCTGTTTCGTCATGACGTCGGCGCGACCAGCTATTTCAGCAAGGACGCCAACCTGGCCACCCAGAAGGTGATCGCCGACGGTTTCCTGCTCGCCCATACGGGGCCATTCCACAACACGTCTCGATTCTTCATCAACTTCACGGAGCAGCTCCTGATGGAGGACTTCGCCTACGCGCTGCCGCCGAAGAAGGCCGTGGTGGAGATCCTGGAGCGCATCGAACCCACCGAGAAAGTGCTGGCGAAATGCAGGGAGCTCAAAAGCCAGGGCTACACTCTGGCCATCGACGACTACGCGGGCGACTCCAGGCTGGCAGCCTACATGGACGTGGTGGACATCATAAAGTTCGACGTGCTGGGGAAGTCGAACCAGGAAATCTACGAGATGGCCCGGCCGTTCCTGCGCCGCAACATCACCATGCTTGCCGAGAAGGTGGAGAGCGCCGAGGTGATGCAATACACCAAGTCGCTCGGCTTCAAGCTCTTCCAGGGTTTCTACTTCTCCCGCCCTGAAATGATATCCGGCAAAAAGATTTCCTCAAACGACAGCTCACGCATCCGCATTCTGTCGGAGCTCTGTAACGACGACATCAATTTCGACAGGATCACGTGCATCATCAGCAGCGACGTATCACTCACCTACCGCCTGCTGCGTTTTCTCAACTCCGCGACATTCGGGTACAACGTAAAAATCGGGTCCATTGAACGTGCTGCCACGGTGCTCGGCACCAAGAAGCTCAGAAAATGGCTCATGGCCGCCGTATTGTCCGACACGAAGCAGTCCAACAAGGCCGTGGAAGCTTCCTGGCTGGCCGTTCAGCGCGCGTTCTTCCTCCAGATACTGTCCAACAGACTCCATCTTCACATGACGGCGGACGAGCTTTTCCTCGCGGGCTTGTTCTCCAAGATAGACGCCATCTTCGACAAGCCCATCGCCAAGATCCTCGCTGAGCTGCCCTTGGCCAACAACGTCAAGCGCGCCATTCTGGAACCGGGCAACCCCTGCCGCAACATCCTCGAATTCCTGGACCACATCGACGGAGGCGACTGGGACTCGACCGAAAAGGCCGCCTCCACCCTGAACCTCAACGTCAAGCACGTGGGGGACGCCTACCTCGAAGCGATACGGCACTCGTCCGAGCTCATGAGCGAGACGCCCCTCTGCCAGCCGGACGACGGCAACGTCGAGCTGTTCTGAGCCTGAGGCCCGGCTGACCGCGCCCCGCTTCGGGCTCTCCATCGCCGCCAGACCCGGGGCCAGGGCTGCGACTCGCCCCGACCCCTGCGCCTCTATCGCCCGGCCAGCATCGGCGATCCACATCGCGCCTGCGCCCCCTCTCGTCCAGCGCCCGTCAAGCCCCACCCCTGACTTCCTGTCTTATGAACACTCTATTGGGTGAAACCCGCATATGTACATACGAGGAGTTCTGCTAACGTCCTCTCCGGAATCGCTCGGAATTACATCATTGCGTCGGCCTGGATGCTTGCGTTCATGATCGCCAGGGTTTGCAACCGGCCTGGGATGCCGGGCAACGCCGAGCACCCTGGAAGCAGCGTCCTCCTTGACGCCTGACAGGCCCCAGTGGCGGTGGCGATCCGGCCATGTTGCGGCGGGGGTGGTCCGCCGTAGGCGCACGGGAAGGGACCATGCAGGGACTGGACGAACTGACAGCCGCCATCAGGGGGCGGGCATTGCCCGAGGGGGGCTTCGCCCTCTCCGGTGACGCCGGATTCCGGGTGGACGCCACCGCATGGGCCGTAACTGCCCTCAACTCCGCCGCGCCAGGCGACCCCATACTCCTGCCCGCCAGGCGCAGGCTCGCCTCCTGTCAGACGGCCCAAGGGGCCGTCCCCCTGCTCCCCGAGACCCCCGACGCGGTCTGGCCGACCCAGCTCGCCATGTTCGCCTGGCTCGGCGCACCGGGCTTCGATGGAAACATGCGGTCCGCGGCGGCATACCTGCTGAAGACGAGCGGCAAGCATTGGCAGCGCAAACCCGACTCCCCGATCAGCCACGACCCGGGCCTGAAGGGCTGGCCCTGGACGCTGAAGACCCACTCCTGGATCGAACCGACGGCGCTGGCCATCCTGGCGCTCGGAGCCGCAGGGGAAGGCGGCCACGCCCGCGTGGCGGAAGGCCGCCGGATGATTCTCGACCGCCAGCTGCCCGCCGGGGGGTGGAACTACGGCAACGTCATGGTCTACGGGCAGGAGCTGCTCCCGAACCCGGAATGCGCGGGGTTGGCCCTGGCCGCCCTGGCCGGTGGCTGCGCACAGGGCGACATCGCCAACAGCCTCGACTGGCTCGAGCGGGAGACGCCCGGGCTGCGGACACCCCTCGCGCTCTCCTGGGCCCTGCTCGGGCTCAGCGCCTGGAACAGGCGGCCTGCCGATTCCGTCAGACTCATCGACCATTGCCTTTGGATGCAGGAGAGCCTTGGCCCCTACGAGACGTGGCACCTTGCGCTGCTCCTCCTGGCGGGGCTGGCCGAAGGGGGCCTGGCGAAGCTCCTGTCCGGCAAAACCGCGGAGGGCGCACATGGAGCGGCGTAATTTCCTCAAACTCGCCACGGCCGGGGCAGCCGTCGCCTCCGGGGCCTACGTCTTCATGGGACGCGACTCCCACGCCGAGACGCCGGTGTTCATCGGCAAGGCAGCCAGCTACCAGGCCGACATCCCGGGCCTGCTCAAGCAGGCGCTCGCCGGGTTGCGTTTCGACCCCGCGCGCATCGCCGGGAAAACCGTCCTGCTCAAGCCCAACCTGGTGGAGCCGCACAGCGGCGCGGGCCACATCAACACCCACCCGGCGGTCGTGGCCGCGGCGGCCGAGGCCTTCCTCTCCCTGGGAGCCGGTCGGGTCGTCGTCGCGGAGGCGGCCGGACACCGGCGCGACACCCACGAGGTGCTCGAACTCTCGGGCTTGGGCCACGCCCTCCGGGAGGACCGCATCCCCTTCATGGATTTCAACGCCTGCGAGCTGTCCGCCGTGACCAACGCCAGCGGCCTTACCTCGCTCAAGAAGCTTTTCCTGCCCAATCCCCTGTTGGCCGCGGACCTGATCGTCTCCGTGGCGAAGATGAAAACCCACCACTGGGCCGGGGTGACGCTTTCCATGAAGAACCTCTTCGGCGTCATGCCGGGCACGGTCTACGGCTGGCCCAAGAACGTGCTCCACGCCGAGGGGATCCCGAACTCCATCGTGGACATCTTCGCCACCGTGAAGCCCCACCTGGCCATCGTCGACGGCATCGTCGGCATGGAAGGCGACGGCCCCATCATGGGCACGCCCAAGCACGCCGGGGTGATTGTCGTGGGGGAGAACCCGGTCAGCGTGGACGCCACCTGCGCCCGGATCATGGGGGCGGACCCGTGGAAGGTTCCCTACCTGAAGCTGGCCAGGCGCTACGGGCCGCTGTCGGAGCGCGCCATCATCCAGCGGGGCGAGCCGGTGGGCGAAGTGTACAGCCCCTTCAAGTTTCTCGATTTCATCGATGCGCAACGCATCAAGACGGACGGGTGACGACGTGACGGGGCGGACTCGCCTGGGTGCGCCGGTCGGGCTGGCGCGTATCCGTCGCGATGCAAGAGGTGCGGCCGCGCGTCCCCGTACACGCTCAGTCCGCGACGCGGCCCTTTGCCCTGGCCCGCTTCTGACCGGCCCTAGGGTGCGGCAACGGCTACTCCGCCCCGGCACGCTGCGCGCGAACGACTCACAGTGGCTGGAGTCGCACCCCGGCCCGCAGGTCGATGCAGGCCGAGGAAAGCAATGCCAATGTTCATCAACTCCATATCGACGAGGGCCATGTGTAATATTGACACAACCCGACTTTGAGCCTCCAAGCGGCCCGGCCAGAGACGGAGAAAAATAAAAGCAATTTCGGCATGTTATAAAACTGTCCTACACGCATGCGAAACGGACGTACAACATGCAGGCGAGTGAAATTCTTCCTTCGAATACGGGAAACCCTACCTGTACTTCTTATTAATTATACGTAATAGATGTGTAGTCGGAGCTTGTTTCCCGGCTCTGAAAACAAATCATGCCCCTCGGGGCGGGAGGGTTACATCATGCTGGAACTGATTAAGCGTTTTGTGAAGGAAGAGGATGGCGCGAGCGCCGTGGAATACGGCCTGCTCGTTGCGCTGATCGCGGCAGTGATCGTCGGCATTGTTGCGACTCTCGGTGGTCAGATTCAATCAGCGTTCCAGACAGTTTCCGACCAGCTGCCTGCAGCCAGCTGACGAGCGTCAATTCAACGTTCAGCACCGACTTGATAATCGAGCGGCATGCCTGGCAAACACACATGTATGCCAGGCATGTCGCACGACCTGAATCTGCATGAACTTATGCGACAACACAACAACGGCCATAGACACGCATTTTTCTAATAGCATGTTTTTGCATTTGGATTCATTATGTTAGGCATGTTTGCAAGTGAAACTCCTATTTACGTTGCCCTCGCAGCGACTGTTGCATTTGCGGCATTTTTCGACATCAAATACCGCCGCATCCCCAATGCGCTCACCGCGTCGGGGACCATCGCCATGCTGGGCCTCAACTATGTTTTCGGTTCGCTCGACGGCCTCATTGCATCGTTGCTCGGGCTCGTGTGCGCCTTCGCCGCGCACTTTCTGCTTTTCGTCTGGGGCGCGTTGGGCGCGGGGGACGTGAAACTGCTTTGCGTGGTGGGCGCGGCCCTGGGCGCGGGGGCTTTGCTCACGGTCTGGATCTTCGTGGCCCTGGCGGGCGGAGTCCAGGCCGGGTTGATCATTGTCAAGGTCTACCTGGCCAGGAACGAAGCGGGGTCGATGGGCACGCTGCTTGGGGGGCGCAAGGCCTGTTACGCCATAGCCATCGCGGCGGGCACGATGGGCACACTGGCCTGGCGCGCCACGGGGCACGAGTACATCAGCCTTTTTTAAGGCGCCGGGCGCGTACCGGCCGCAGGCTGCAACACTAACCATACGGGACGTGACATGAACCGAGGACGCATCCTGCTCAACGCCGTCGTGGCCTTGGTCGTGTCTCTCGCGGCCGGTTTCCTGGTCCTGCTCTGGATGCAGAGCAGGACGGCCAAGATCAATACTGCCGAAGTTACGCCGCAGAAGCCCATGGCGGACATCGTCGTCTCCAGGGCGGACCTGCCAAGGGGCGCCAAGCTCGACCCCTCCAGCCTCAAGATGGCCCCCTACTTCGCCGATGCGGTCCCCCAGGGCAGCTTCACCGACTTCAAGGACCTGGAAGGCCGTGTGCTCATGGTCCCCCTGGGCGGCAACGAGCCCGTCACCTCCGCAAAGCTCTTCCCGCCGGGGACGACCGGCGGCCTGGAAGCCATGGTCAGCCCGGGCATGCGCGCCGTTGCCGTGAAGGGCAACAAGGTGATGGGCATGGGCGGGCTCATCCTGCCCGGCTCACGGGTGGACGTGCTCATGACCGTGGACGTCCCGTCCGGCACGGTGACCGCCGAAGGCAAGACCGAAGGCAAGACGGACAGCAAGGTCACCAAGGTGGTCCTTGAGGATGTGAAGGTGCTCGCCACCGGCGCGGAAGCCGAAAAAAAGGTCAACGTCAAAGGCCAGCCCGAAGAGGCCTCCTACGACCACTACACCCTGGAGGTTTCGCCGGAGGACGGCGAGAAGCTGGCCCTCGCCGCGCACCAGGGGCAATTGAATTTCGCCCTTCGCAACCCCCTGGACAAGGCCGTGGTCAACACCATGGGCGCCGACGTGAGGACCAACCTCGCCTCCTTCAGGGGGGACAGCGCAACAGGCGCGAAGGCCGAACCCAGGATGATCGAGACCATCCGGGGAACAACCGTGGAGAAAATGGCCGTGGACGGCTCCACCCTCAAGAAGAAGCAGTGAAACACATGCAGCGCACACATCGTACTCTTCTCGTGCTGGCCCTGATTCTGGTCATCGCTGCCCTGAGCGTCCGCCCCGAAGCCCTTGCGGCGGAAGCGCGGGTCCAGGGTGCCCAGCGCATCCGCATCACCACCGGCAAATCCGCCATTGTCCGTTGTCCCGCGGATATCGCCCGCGTCTCGGTGGCCGACCCCAACGTGGCCGACTACGTGCTGATCCCGCCCAACCAACTCTACGTGGCCGCCAAGAGCACGGGCGTCACCAACTTGACCCTGTGGGACGCCAACAACCAGGTGCGCGGCCTGTATGACGTGGAGGTCTCCCCTGACATCCAGCGGCTCAAGATGCTCATCGCGGAAGTGCTGCCCGACGAACCGGGGATCGAGGTGCGCTCGGCCAACGACGCCATCGCACTCTCCGGCACGGTCAAGAACGAGCTGAACGTGCAGCGTGTGCTGACCATGGCCTCCGCCCACGGCAAGGTGCTCAACCTCATGCAGGTGGGCGGCGTGCAGCAGGTCATGCTGGAAGTCCGCGTGGCCGAGATGCAGCGGGCCCTGATCAAGCGCCTGGGCATCAACATCAACGCGCTCTCCCAGGGCGACTTCATCTACACCTTCCTGGGCGCCCTCACCAACCTGTCCGGGCTTGCGAACGTGATCTCAAACACCGGCGTCCCGGTGAACGACCCCACCAGGTTCTTCGGCAACGTCCCACTGACCATCGACCAGAAGGTCCAGGGCATCTTCAACGTGAACACCACCATCAACAACCGGCCCGTGACCTGGACCGGCTTCATCGACATCCTCAAGGACAACGGCCTGGCCAAGATCCTGGCCGAGCCCACCCTGGTGTGCCTCAACGGGCAGACGGCGGACTTCCTGGCCGGCGGCGAGATTCCCGTGCCTATTCCCCAGGCCCTGGGCACGGTCACCATCGAATGGAAGAAGTTCGGCGTGGAGTTGAGCTTCACCCCCCACGTGCTCTCCGGCGACAAGATCAGCATGAAGGTGCAGCCTTCCGTTTCAGACCTGGACTACACCCGCAGCATCCAGATTGGCTCTTTCCAGATTCCCTCCATCCTCAAGCGCAGCACGTCCACCGTGGTCGAGCTCGGCGACGGGCAAAGCTTCGCCATCGCGGGCATGCTGCGCGAGGACGCCAGGGACGCCTCCAAGAAGTTCCCGGCCATTGGCGACGTGCCCGTGCTGGGCAGCCTGTTCAAGAGTTCGGAGTACCAGAAGAACCAGACCGAACTGGTCATCGTGGTCACGCCGAGGCTGGCCAAGCCGATCGACACCAAGAACGTGAAGCTGCCCACGGACAACTTCCCCAAGGAGCCCGACGACCTGGAGTTCTACCTGGGCATCGACAAGAACAAGCTCAAGAAGAGCCCTCCGCCCGCCCAGAACGGACCGGTGGGGGTCACCAAGGACTCCTTTGACGGCGAATTCGGCCAGACGGTCGCCCCTCCGCCCTCGTATTCGCCGGCCGCGGCCCCGAGCGGAGCCGGCAAGACCTCCAACACGACCAAACAGGGGGGCTGATCCATGAAAGCTGTCATAGCCATGCTCTGGGCTGTCCTTGCATCGGCGCTGCTCTGCGCTTGCGCCGAGTCCGACCGCTACGCGGAATGGAAACCCGGCGAGAGCGTGCGGGCCAACATGGAAGCGCAGCGGCTCAATCCCGACGCCGGCGGCGACAAGCCCGTGACCGGCATGGACGGCGTCGCCGCCATGCAGGCCGTCAAGCGCTACGAGAAACGCGGCGAGGAAAAGAAATCGCAGGGCGTGTTGGAGAACATGGTCGATCTGTACGGGGGGGCGAAGCAGGATTCGAAGTGATGCCCCCACGGGTGAAGAACATGAAAACACTCGAGGAAAAACGGAAGAACATGGGTGGGGCGACGGTTGTGGAGTTCGCCTTGATCCTGTTGCCGCTGCTTCTTCTGCTGCTGGGGTGCATGGAGTTCGGCCGCTATTTCTGGGCGCAGCACGTGTTGAGCTCCGCCGCGGCAGAAGGTGCGCGCATGGCGATCCTGAGCGATGTCACCGACGGCGAGGTGGGCGCGCGCATAGAGCAGGTCGTCAGCGACGGAGGAATCCAGGCCACGCCGTCATATTCCATCTCCGCCAGGTCCCCGGGGCAACCCATCACCGTCACGGTGAGCGTCCCGTACGAGGTCATCGCCCTCGGCGGTTTCGTGCCGGGAATGCTGGGGGTCACCCAGGTGTCCGGTTCTTCGATCATGGTGGGGCAGCCATGAAACCGCACAGCCATACCAACCCGGGTGAAAACGGGACCGCAGCCATCGAGTTTGTGCTGATGGCCCTGTTCATTCTCGGCCCGTTGACGGCGATGATCATCGATTACGGGCAGATACTGAACGTGCAGAACATCATCACCCGCGCCGCCGAACAAGGCGCCATGGCCGCGGGGAACGCCGATCCGCCCGGCCCAGTGGTGAACAGCATGCTCGCCAGCGCCGGCCTGGACACGGCATTGGCGTCAACGAGCATCTCCGCCGGTTCCCTTACAGGCACGCAAGGCTCGCCCGTAGCGGTGACCGTGACCTACAACCTTTCAGGACTGGTGTTTTTCCCGTGGCCGAACTTCATGCAAAGCCTCACTACTGCAACGGCGACTGCCACGGTCCGCCATCTTTAGGAGGACAAACCATCATGAAGGAGTTCCAGACAGATACCAGGCAGGGTGGCTCCGTGGCCGTGGTTGTGGCCTTGGCGCTGGTCGTGCTTGCGGGATTCGGCGCATTCGCAGTCGACCTGGGATACCTCAAATGGAAGCGCGGCCAGATGCAGGCGGCGGCTGACGCCGCGGCCATGGCAGGGGCGGCGTCACTGGTCTCATTCGGCACCGACACGGCGAAAATCAGTGCCGAGGCAGTGAACTTCGGTCAGGCCAACGTCCAAGCCGCCGACAGCCCCGGCGCAGCCGTGCGCACCCAGGACGTGACCATCGACACCGTCGCGGGCTATGTCGAGGTGACCGCGGGGCTCACCGCGGCAAGGGGCAATCCGGTATCCCTCTTCCTCGGCCCGGTGCTCGGCAAGAACTTCGCCGACGTGTCCGCCACAGCCAGGGCGGCGATCTACTGCGTCACCAACTCGCGCTGTCTCAAGCCGTGGGTGGTACCCACCAAGTTCACCTGGAACGACTTGGCCGATCCAGCCAAGAAATACAACAACAACGGCAAGCTGGACACCAAGAGCAATCTTGAGATGGCCTCGGTGAATGTTCAAGGGTATTCCGAGGCGGATGTCGGCACGCAGATCGTCCTCAAACAGGGAGACCCGCAGGACACAATCGCCCCGGGCCAGTACAACCCCATTGATTTTCCGCCGGCCAACAGGGGCAATCCCGTCCCCGGCGGCAACGAATACAGGACCAACATCTCAGGATGCACGGGCTCCAGCAATTCCGACGTGTCCGTAGGCGATTTCCTCAAGATGGAACCCGGCAACATGACAGGCCCCACCAAGCAGGGCATCGAAGACCTCATCGCATCGGACCCGGGCGCGCACTGGGACTCCGCCACCAAGTCCATTGTCGGCAGCAACCAGACAGACCCTCTCAACAGCCCCAGAGTGGGCATGATCGCCTTCTACGACCCCCGGGATCCTCCATCATCGGGGCGCGACACCGTGAAGGTCTATCAGTTGGGCGCGGTATTCATCGAAGGCATAAACGGCAGCGGCGACGTAACGGCTCGGTTCATCAAGGACATGGCCACAGCCCCTTCACCGGAGCCCGCGGGCAACTGCGGCACACTGTTCGGCGTTGGCCTCGTCAGGGACTCGAGCCGCTAGGCGCACCGCCGGGCGAACACAGGAAGAGCGTACAAGCACATGGCTTTCATCAACAACCACGCACCCTCACCTTCCCCGGGAGGAATGCCGCCACGCCCCGAAGTGGCGAAGAATGCCGAGACGTATCACGACATCAAGATGCGGCTGCACGACCGCCTGATCGAGCTCATGGATCTCACGCGCCTCGAGTCCATGCCGCCCGAGGTGTTCAGGTCGGAGGTGGCCAAACTGTCCGAGAAGCTTCTGAACGATGACTTCCGCGACGTGCCTTTGAACCAGGGCGAGCGCGAGCGCCTGGTGAGGGAAATCCACGACGAGATGCGGGGACACGGCCCCCTGGAGCCCTTCCTGCACGATCCCACGGTCAACGACATACTCGTCAACACGTTCGACCGCGTCTACGTTGAGCGCAACGGCAAGCTGGAACTCACCGAGGCACGTTTCAAGGACAATTCGCACCTCAAAAAGATCATCGACCGCATAGTGAACAGGGTGGGCCGTCGGGTTGACGAAACAACGCCCATGGTGGACGCCCGCCTGCCCGACGGTTCGCGCGTCAACGTCATCATCCCTCCGCTGTCTATCGACGGGCCAGTGCTCTCCATCCGCAAGTTCTCCAAGGACCCGCTGGAGCTTTCGGACCTGATCCGGTTCAAATCCATTCCGCAAGAAATGAGCGAAATCCTCCAGAGCATCGTCAGGGGCAGGATGAATATCCTCATCTCGGGCGGCACAGGCAGCGGAAAAACCACACTCCTCAACTGCCTCTCGCGGTTCATCCCCAACGACGAGCGCATCGTCACCATCGAGGACGCCGCGGAATTGCAGCTCAAGCAGGAGCACGTCGTGCGCCTCGAAACCAGGCCCGCCAACCTGGAGGGCAAAGGCGAGGTCGCCCAGCGCGATCTGGTCAGGAACTCGCTGCGCATGCGTCCGGACAGGATCATCGTGGGCGAGGTGCGCGGCGCGGAAGCCCTCGACATGCTTCAGGCCATGAACACAGGCCACGACGGCTCCCTGGCCACCGTCCACGCCAACACGCCCCGGGACGCGCTGATGCGCCTCGAGACCATGATGTACATGGCCGGCTTCAATATGACCTCCAGCTCGCTCAAACGCTACATCAGCTCGGCTATCGACGTGGTGGTGCAGATCGCCCGCCTCTCCGACGGCACCCGCAAGATGATCAGCTTCCAGGAGATCACAGGCATGGAGGGCGAAGTCATCACCATGCAGGAAATCTTCGCCTTCGAGCAACATGGCCTGGCCGCGGATGGCAAGGTACGCGGGAGGTATGTCAGCAGGGGGATCAGGCCGCGCTTCTCGGAACGCATCGAGGCCAAAGGTTTCAAGCTCCCAGGAAACCTCTTCGTGCAGCGCACCATGCTCGACATATAGGGACAACACCATGCCGACCTGGATCTATCTCGTAATACTCGTGGGTTGTGCCGCCCTTGGGTATTGTGTCTTCCAGATCGCCAACGCGATGCTAGACAGGGAGAAGGAAGCCTTGCGCGCCAGGCTTGATTCGTTCAACGCCGCCGCAATGCCTGCCGGCTCCGAAAACTTCCTGAAAAGCGACCAGGTCAAACACAGTTGGTGGGTCAAGCTGCTTCTGTTCAGGGAGGGCTGGGCCGAGAGCCTCTGGAAGATGATACGCAAGGCAAAGGTTGGCATGTCGCTTGGCTCGTTCATCATGCTGTCCGTCACGCTGGGTCTGTTCGGAGGACTCCTGGCCAAACTCCTGGGATGGAGCTTTCTGGCGCAGGTGGGCGTCGCATTGGCCTTCCTGCTCGCACCAGGCTGGTGGGTGCACCGGAAGGCGGCCCAACGGGCTGCCAAGTTTGAAGAACAATTCCCTGAAGCGCTGGACCTGATAGGGCGTTCCCTCAAGGCAGGCCATACCTTCACCAGCGGCATGACCATGGTGGCCCAGGAATTCGACGACCCCATGCGAGAAGAGTTCAAGCTGACCATTGAGGAGATCAATTTCGGCGGCCATCTCCATGACGCCCTGGACAACCTGGCGGATAGGCTCGATACGCCGGACCTTTTGTTCTTCGTCGCCTCGGTGAAAATCCAAAGCGAGACAGGCGGAAAGTTGACTGAGATAATGGACTCCATCTCCTACCTCATCCGCGAAAGGGCGAAACTCAAAGGGAAAGTGGCGGCGCTCTCCGCTGAAGGGAGATACTCCGGCTACGTCATGTTCCTGCTCCCACCGTTGATGTTGGGAGTACTCATGTTCCTTAACCCGCGATACATGTCCGTCTTGTTTGACTCAGAACTTGGGCATTATCTGTTGTATGCCTCGGGCGGGTTGCTTTTAGCCGGGATGGCTGTAATAAAGAGGATGGTGGACATCCGTGTTTAACGACCTCCAGCCCACAGAGTTGATGTTCGCCACAGGCGCTTTCGTCCTGGTCATGGTATCGTTCGCCATGCTGTTCTATGCATCGC
Source organism: Fundidesulfovibrio soli (assembly GCF_022808695.1). Classification (NCBI taxonomy): domain Bacteria; kingdom Pseudomonadati; phylum Thermodesulfobacteriota; class Desulfovibrionia; order Desulfovibrionales; family Desulfovibrionaceae; genus Fundidesulfovibrio; species Fundidesulfovibrio soli. Next base: position 156,181 of record NZ_JAKZKW010000003.1, on the reverse strand, counting down.
ACAAGGACAAGCAACGCCGCGTCCTGAGTTCAAGGCTCCACAGGCATTCACAAATCGACAACGAATTGCATGTGCTGGGTTCATCGGATATTTCTGCGGCACAACTTGTGGCGCACACGATCAGCAAGGTCGGAACCCAGTTGAAGCTCATCGACGAGGAAACAGGCTCTGATATTGACCACAAACTGATCCGGGCAGGGTTCAGAAAATCAAGCGCCAAAGCGACATTTCTGGGCTGCAGACTGGGGTTGTTCGCCCTGGGCCTCCTTATGGCCGGCCTGCTTCATTCAGCATCGCCCATCCCCTTGAAGTTGCATGTTCTCATCCTGTTGTACCTTATTCCTGCGGGGACAGGCTATTATCTGCCCATCTTAATTCTCGACCAGATGGGCAAACGCAGGCAAACGAACATTTTGCACTCACTGCCGGACGCTCTGGACATGATGGTGGTCTGCGTGGAGTCAGGCATGGGGCTTGACCAGGCGATCTACAGGATCAGCGAGGAACTTCGTACAGGCCACCCCGAGTTGAGCGATGAGTTCAGGTTGATGAACCTGGAACTCCAGGCCGGCAAGTCACGAGCAGACTCCCTGAAAAGGCTGTCCAACAGGATCGGGTTGATGGAAGTGAACAACCTGGCTACATTGATAATTCAATCCGATATATTCGGCACAAGCATGGCCCAGTCGCTCAGGACGTATTCAGACAGCATGCGGACCCAACGTTTTCAGCGTGCCGAAGAAATTGCCATGAAGCTGCCTGTAAAGCTGCTCTTCCCACTCATCCTGTTCATATTGCCGCCGTTGTTCATAATCATCATGGGGCCAGCGGTGATACAAATTTCGAAAATATTCGCAAAATAAGGTTGTACAGATGATTAGAAGTAACCTTACGTACGCCAGATGCATGAGTGCCATTCTCCCGTTGCTTGCTCTCCTGGCCGCCACGGTCGCCATGCAGGGCTGCTCGAAACTTCAGCACAAAACAGACGCTGACAAATTAAAGGCAGGGCAGGGCAAGGAAGCATACACCCAACTGGTGGCCCAGGCGGACGCGGCGCTCGCGGCGGACCAAATCGCCGTGGCCATCGAGCTTCTGGACCAGGCCGTGAAAGCTGGATTCCCCAAGGATGCCGCAGAATTACGCAAGGGGAAAGCATATTTGTCGGTTGGCGCGTATGCAAAGGCTGTGAAGAGCTTCGAGGAGGTCTCCCGAATCGCGCCGGACAATCACGAAGCCGCGACATTAGGCGGATACTCCGCCTACATGGCGGGAGATTATGCGGCAGCCGAGGCCAGGCTGGCCGACCTCGTCCCGAAAGACCAGGGCAACAGTTACGCAAGATATCTTCTCGGGGCGACCTACAACAAGACTGGCAAGGCAAACCTGGCCGTCAAGGAATTTCAAGCGGTGATCGCGCAAACCGGCGGCAACCAGAACATACTCAACAACTTGGGAATATCGTTTTTCATCCTCGGTCAGTACGACAACGCCCGGGATGCGTTCGTTCGATCGTTGAGTTTTGGCAATTCGAAACGCACGATGAACAACCTGGCTTTGACATATTGCCGCCTCAAACGATTCGACGATGCCTTCAAAGCGTTCAAGGCGAGTGGCGGCGAGGCATTCGCCCTCAACAATACGGGGTGTTGTTTCATCGACGCAGGCGACCACCAGAAGGCCATGGAGATGTTCAACAAGGCCATCAGCGCCAGCCCTACGGTCTACAAACCTGCCCACGAAAACATCATCCGTTATGGCGCAATCCAGAAGGAATCCGCATCCGTCAAGCCGCTCCAGATGCCCACGGAGGAACCCGGACCGGTGCCGCCTCCCGACGCGAAGGGTGCCGCCTCACCTTCTGTGCAGCCTGCGCCCCCGTCCATCAATGTCGAGCCGCCTGCTCCAATTGCCCCGACGAGGACACCTGTCCCCCTGGTCAGTCAATGAAAGTGCTGGAAAATGGCAACGATTGCAAGGCAACGTCCGCAACACGATAACGAAACGGAAACCAAGGTATGGATGATGCACATCCCTCACGGATTGCACTCGACATTATCACATTATGAACAATGCAATGAACACAAATGGTACTCAGAACGGGCCTGACAAAGAAGACAATCACCTGGGGCACGTCACGGCGACATCAAGCTCTTCCATCACTGGCCTGTTCACTCAAGGTGATGATGGCGGCATCCCGAATTCAATATACATAGGGAATATCGTAAAAATACAAACAACCAGCTCAGTTGTGTACGGAATGATAGCCGAGTGCAACGCCATCGAGCCAGGGCAGTGCGGGCTGCCGCGAACCAGCTACCAGTTCCGCGTCGAATTGTTCGGCGAAACAGCCCTGTCCGCAACCGGCAACTTTCGCTTCAAACGTGGCATATCCTCATACCCAACCTTTGGGCAGAGCATTCAAGCCGTGACGCGCGACGATCTGAACGAAGTATACGGCTTGCCATTCCGCAGATCCGTCAAAGTCGGAGTGCTCCACCAGAACAAAGACATCCCCATCAACATCGACGTCGACGAGCTTATCAGCAAACATTTTGCGATACTTGGCTCCACCGGCGCGGGGAAGTCCTGCTCCCTCGTAGTCGTGCTCCAAGCCATCCTCGACAAATACCCACACGGGCACGTCATTTTGATCGACCCGCATGATGAATACAAAACCGCTTTTCAAGATCGATCAGAATACATCGACGTCAGATCCATTTCCCTCCCATACTGGCTCTTGAACTTTGAGGAAACCAAGCGCGTTTTATGCCAAGGCGACTCAACCCAGGTGGACTTGCAATCACAAATCCTGTTCAACTGCATAACATCCGCGAAACTGGAATATCTCAGTTCTGACAACCGCCCTTTCAACATAACTGTCGACACGCCGACGCCCTATCGTTTGAGCCGGGTCCAGGAGTTGATCAACGAGGAGATGGGGAAGCTGGACAAGCCTGGAAGTTCCTTGCCTTATCTGGCCATCCTTGCCCGCATCGAGCAACTCAAATCCGACAAGCGCTTTGACTTCATGTTCTCGGACTTCATCGTACACGACAACTTTGCTGAAATCCTGTCGCGAATACTGCGCATACCGTCGGACGGCAAACCCATCACCATCCTGAACCTTGCCGGGGCACCTAGCGACATTGTCAACGTACTCATCTCACTCGTAGCCCGCATCATTTTCGACTTCGCAGTCTGGAGTGACAAGGCCAACACCCCTCCCGTCCTGCTGGTCTGCGAAGAGGCGCACCGGTACGTCTCGAGGGACGAGCAGACCTCCATGCTCCCCGCAGGGCGTGCCATCGCGCGGATCGCCCAGGAGGGAAGAAAGTACGGCATAGGGCTTGGCATCGTCACCCAGCGCCCTGCCGACATATCCCAGCGCATATTGTCGCAGTGCAACACATTGTTCTGCCTGCGGCTGACCACCTCCGCAGACCAGGAGTTCGTCAACACCGCGCTTCCCGAGAACGACCTGAGCCTGTTCAAGATGTTGCCGTCCCTGCGGACCCGCGATGCGGTTGTAGTCGGAGACGCAGTGTCGATGCCCATGCGGCTCCGCTTCAACATGCTGCAGCCGAACCAGATGCCACAAAGACAATCCCTCCCGGTTTCGCAATCCTGGGAAAAGGAATGTTTCAGAAGATCGCTCATATCGGACGTTGTCAATCGCTGGCGCTGCAATGCGCGCGACTAATTGCATTCTTCAGGAGACACAATGGACACGCAGATTAAGGTTTGCATAGAAGTCGCAGACAAGGCCGCATCCAAGATCATCTACGGGTACATGGCGGCACACCCTGAGTTCTCTATCATCACAACATATCCATATTACGCTGACATTTATATCATCGAAATCGGCAACGACTTCGGCAAGGCGCTGATGGATCTGCGTAACTTCCTGGAGATAAACCCTGCCCTTGAGATCTTCGTCATTTCAGGAGAGGCCAGCCACTCCCGCATTTTGGAGTTCGTCAACGCCGGGGCCCGCGGCTATTTCCTCCTGCCCTTATCCGCGAATAAATTTGAAGCCTCGCTCGACGTATTCATCAAACGGTTCAAGAAGGACAGAAGCCGCGTCGACATGCCGTGCCGGGTCGTATCGTTCCTTGGCGCGAAAGGCGGCGTCGGAACCACGTCGATATGCACCAACACCGCGTTGCTGCTGCAACTGAGCGAACGGAACACGTTGCTCATGGACTTGCACCAACCCCTCGGCGATGCCCATGTCATTCTGGACATGACCCCCGTCCACACCATCGGCTATCTTGTCCGCGAAGTGCACCGCCTCGACACATCCTTGCTGACCAACGTTGCGGCCAAGCACCGCTCCGGCCTCAGTGTGCTGCCGCCGATCTCACACCACAACGAAATCCCCCTGGCGTCCATCGAGGCCATGTCTTCAATCCTCGAAGTCGCCCGGGGGTATTACCAATACATCACCATCGACCACGGCTCTGGCCTCAGCGAAATCGACATCGCCCTCCTGAACTCATCCGATTACATCATGATCGTCATCCAGGCCGATGTCCAATCACTGCGCAACGCCAAGCTTCTGATCAAGTTCCTCACGGACTACAATGAAACGTTCCCCTCAAAAATACACTTCATCGTCAACAGGTATGACTCGAACTCGAAGCTGAGCCTCGAAGACATTGCAAAATTTGTCGGAACTGATGTTTTTCACACGATCCCGAACGACTACAAGCGCGTCAGCTCTTGCTGCCAAAGCGGGGCCTTGCTTTATGAGGACCATCCCGACGCCAAGATCACCAAGGCATTCACCGAGATGGTCACCAAGTTGACTGCAAACCATATCTCTGTCGTGCCAACGCACCAACCGAAACAAGGGAGCTTTCTCAGCAAGTTGTTCAACAGAGGGTGACCCCTGCGGCGTGTTATGGCAATGCCCCGGGTGAATCCCGGCACCGGATGCCACAGCATCACGGCGCGCAATGCCTGCCGTGGCGGGCCACATGAACCGGCCGGGCATCCTGGACGGATCATCCAGGGTGTACCGCGAGACTGCCGCCCAACCGGCGCCAGGCAGAAAAAAGGACAGGCGCGCCACCGTTGTAGGGACCAAGCGCGCCATAAGTCCGAGACGAAAAAAGGGAGCCCGGCGCTACGCCGGCTCCCTTTCATGCGTGGTGGTCCCGACAGGATTCGAACCTGTGGCCTATCGCTTAGGAGGCGATCGCTCTATCCACCTGAGCTACGGGACCATGCAAGGACCGTCTTGATAGTCGAGGGGGCCGCCCCGGGTCAACCCCCTGTGCGGTCTGGCGCGAGAGTGCGGTTTACATTCCGCGCGGGAGGGGTATAGTCATCGGCCGCAACACACTTCCGCGCATGCGCGACTCCAGGAGCCTCCAATGTCACGGTGGACCGCAGCAGCCATGATCGTCCTCTGCCTGGGCCTCTGCCTCCCTGCCCAGGCCCGGGTGAATCTGCCCGATTTTTCCGAACTTGCCGACACCGCCGGTGCAGCCGTGGTCAACCTGAGCACCGTGCGCTCGGTGAACACCGAGGACAAGCTGCGCGACTTCCTCAAGAACCACCCGCGCGGCGGCCCGTTTGACGACTTCTTCGACCAGTTCCAGCGCCGTTTCAAAGACGAGGCCCCCTCCAAGCGGCAGCGCTCCATGGGCACGGGGTTCGTCATCTCCAAGGACGGCTTCATCGTCACCAACAACCACGTCGTCGAGGACGCCGAGGAGATCAAGGTCCAACTGCGCGGCAAGGACAAACCCCTGCCCGCCAAGGTGATCGGGCGCGACCCCGAACTGGACCTGGCCGTGGTCAAGATCGAGAACGGCGGCGACCTGCCCTTCCTGGAGTTCGGCGATTCCGAAGCCCTCAAGGTCGGGGCCTGGGTGGTGGCCATCGGCAATCCCTTCGGGCTGAACAACACGGTCACCGCCGGCATCCTGAGCGCCAAGGGCCGCGTGATCGGCGCGGGCCCCTTCGACAACTTCCTGCAGACGGACGCCTCCATCAACCCCGGCAACTCCGGCGGTCCGCTGCTCAACCTCGACGGCAAGGTCGTGGGCATCAACACGGCCATCGTGGCCTCGGGCCAGGGCATCGGCTTCGCCATCCCGTCGAGCATGGCCGCCTCCGTCATCGCGGACCTTCGCGAGCACAAGGAGATCAAGCGCGGCTGGCTGGGAGTCTCCATCCAGGACGTGGACGAGAACGCCGCCAAGGCCCTGGGCATGGACGAAGCCAAGGGAGCGCTGATCACCTCCGTCATGGAGAACGAACCCGCGGCCAAGGCCGGGGTGCAGGTAGGCGACGTGATCACGTCCGTGGGCGGCCGCGAGGTCAAGGACTCCGCCGCCATGCTGCGCGCGGTGGCCGCTCTCAGGCCCGGCAGCAAGACCGAGCTGGGCGTGTGGCGCAAGGGCAAGGCCCTGACCCTCACGGCCACCCTGGGCCAGCGCGACGCCGCCAAGCTCAGCGCGGCCAAGACCGAAATCACGACGGAATCCAAGGCGGCCTCCCAGGTGGGCCTGGGCCTACGCCCGCTGAAGCCCGAGGAGGCGCTCGCCGCGGGGATGCCCGCAGGAAAGGGCCTGCTGGTGGCCGAAGTGACGCCTGGTTCCCCGGCGGCCGACGCCGAGGTCAAGGCGGGCGACGTGCTTCTGGAGGCCAACCAGACGCCCATCGACTCCGTGGCCGACTTCACCAAGGTGATCGAGGGCGACGCGCGCAAGAAGGGCGTGGTCCTGCTGCTGATCAAGCGCGGCCAGCAGAATCTCTTCCGCGCCGTGGCCCTGCCGGAGAAGCAATGAGCGACACCCTGCGGATCAGCTGCAAGGTCAACATCTATCTGGAGATCGTCGAGGTGCGCCCCGACGGCTACCACGAGCTGCGCTCGCTGTTCCTCCCCGTTGCCGAACCGCATGACGTGCTGCGGCTGACCCCCGGGGGGGAGCCCGGGCTGCGCCTCACCTGCTCGGACCAGACCCTGGCCGGACCCGACAACCTGGTGGCCAGGGCCTACGAGGCCTTCGCCCTGCGCACGGGCAGTCGCTCTGGGCTGGATGCGCACCTTGAGAAGTCCATCCCCTCGGGCGCGGGCCTGGGGGGCGGCAGCGCGGACGCGGCTGCCATGCTGACCTGGCTCAACGGCCACGCCGGCGCGGCGGCCCTGGGCCGCGCGGAGCTCTCCGCCCTGGCGGCCTCCCTGGGGGCGGACGTGCCCTTCTTCCTGTTGGGCCGCCCTGCCTGGGCCACGGGCGTGGGCGAGATGCTCGAACCTGTCGAGACGATGCTCGCCGGGATGCACCTGGTGCTGGCGGTGCCCGCGGAGCGTGTGAACACGGCCTGGGCCTACCGCGCCTGGGACGCCATGCACCTTGGCGACGCCACCCAAACAGGCACCCCCCGCTTGACAAGCGGCTGTCCTGCGAGTATGCGACCGTTTTGCGTTTCCGGCACCTTTATAGCCAACAGTTTCGAGTCCGCAGTCTTCAGGGATTTCCCCGGCGTGCGCCGCCTCAAGCAGCGCATGACGGTCCTGGGCGCCGCGGCGAGCTGCATGAGCGGGTCCGGTTCCGCTGTTTTCGGCCTTTTCCGTGACCAGCCGCAAGCGGGCCTCGCCCGGGACGCGCTGGCCGGCGAAGGCCATTCGGTCTGGTTGTCGCGGTTGTAGCGGCACATGTTGGGGAGTCGCCAAGCGGTAAGGCACGGGGTTTTGGTCCCCGCATTCGAGGGTTCAAGTCCTTCCTCCCCAGCCACAACTTTCTATACGGGAACACTATGGCCACCCACGGGGATCTGAAAATTCTCACCGGCAACGCCAACCCGGAGCTTGCCCGGGCCATTTGCGACCATCTGGGCTGCACTCTGCTGCCCTCCATGGTCAGCACCTTTTCCGATGGCGAGATCCGGGTGGAGATCGGCGCCAACGTGCGCGGGTCAGACGTTTTCGTGATCCAGCCCACCTGCCTGCCGGTGAACTTCCACCTCATGGAGTTGGCCCTGATCCTCGACGCGCTCAAGCGCGCCAGCGCCTCCCGCGTGACGGCCGTGGTGCCCTACTACGGCTATTCCCGGCAGGACCGTAAGGTCTCGCCGCGCGCGCCCATCAGCGCCAAGCTCGTCGCCGACATCCTGCAGGTCACGGGCATGCACCGCCTGCTCACGGTGGACCTGCACGCGGGCCAGATCCAGGGATTCTTCAACCTGCCGGTGGACAACCTCTACGCCATGGGAATCCTGGCCGAGTACGTGCGCGACGCCGTTGAAGGCGACGTGGTGGTGGTCAGCCCGGACGCCGGCGGCGTGGAGCGCGCCCGCAGCTTCGCCAAGCGCCTGAACTGCGGCCTCGCCATCGTGGACAAGCGCCGCGACGCGCCCAACCAGGCCAAGGCCATGCACGTCATCGGCAATGTCGAGGGCAAGACCTGCGTGCTCATCGACGACATGATCGACACGGCGGGCACCATGGTCCAGGGCGCTCAGGTGCTCCTGGAAAACGGCGCCCGCGAGGTGATGGCCTGCGTGACGCACCCCGTGCTCTCCGGCCCCGCCATCGACCGCCTCAGCGCCTCCCCCTTCAAGGAGGTGGTGGTCACCAACACCATCCCGCTCTCCGCCGAGGCCCAGGCCTGCGACAAGATCAAGGTGCTCTCCGTGGCGGGGTTGCTGGCCAAGGCCATCCACAACATCCACACCGAGTCCTCGGTGAGCGTGCTTTTCAACAAGACCAGCTAGTCATCGCCGCCAGGCGGAACAAGGAGATATCGACATGAAGGAACAACTGAGCCTCACCGTCCAGGGCCGCGCCGAGAGAGGCAAAGGCCCCAACAGCCGCCTGCGCGCACAGAAGATGGTCCCCGGCGTCTACTATGACGACAAAGGCGTGAACATTCCCGTGGTGGTGGCCGACCTGCCCTTCCGCAAGGTCTTCCAGAAGGTTGGCTCCTCCCGCGTGTTCGACCTGATCATCGACCACGACGGCAAGACCGAGACCCACCCCAGCCTGATCTGGGTCGTGGACGCCCACCCCTACAAGAACCAGATCGACCACGTGGACTTCTACGGCGTCGACCCGACCAAGCAGATCCACGTCCGCGTGGAAGTTGAGGTCAAGGGCAAGCCCAAGGGCGTGGTCGTGGGCGGCAAGCTGGAAATCTATCACGAGGACCTGGAAGTGGTCTGCCTGCCCGCCAACATCCCCGACAAGATCGTCATCGACGTGGCCGGGCTGGAGATCAACCAGGCCATCCAGATCAAGGACGTGGTCCTGCCCGAGGGCGTCAAGGCCGTGTTCGACAGCAACTTCGCCGTGGTGGCCGTCATCTCCCCGACTGCCGAAGCCGAGGGCGAAGGCGGGAAATAACACTCCCCCAGTTCCGTCTCCTTGGCCGGGGTCCCGACGGTGACCCCGGCCAAGATTTTTTTGAGGACCCATGGCAGCGCACACCCTCATCGCGGGGCTTGGCAACCCCGGCCCCAGATATCGCGGCACCCGCCACAATTTCGGGTTCATGGCGGTGGACGCCCTCCTGGAGTCCGGCTCCTCGCGCGAGCTCTCCATGGGCAAGGACGGCGTGCTCCACGCCCTGCGCCTGCCCGGGGTCGAGGGCGAAGTGCTCGTGCTCAAGCCCATGACCTTCATGAACCTCTCCGGCAGGGCCGTGGCCCACGCGCTGCGCTACTACAAGCTCACCGTGGAGGACCTCGTGGTGGTCCACGACGAACTGGACCTCCCCCTGGGGCGCATGCGCATGAAGAAAGGCGGGGGCCTGGCCGGGCACAACGGGCTCAAGTCCATCGCGGCGGAAACCGGATCGCAGGATTTCGTCCGGCTGCGCCTGGGCATCGGCCGCCCCGAGGGCAAGATGGACGTGGCCGCCTACGTGCTGCAGGACTTTTCATCCTCTGAAGAGGCCGCCGTGCGCGCCGTTCTGCCCGCCGCAGCAGCCGCGCTGCGTCTCTATTTAGGGAAAGGCCTCGACATCGCCATGCGCGAGGCCGGGGCATTCCAGCCCGCGACCTGAAGAGAGTGCCATCCCGAACCTCTGAATACTGGACTCTTTGGGGCGGTTGGGATATCAGAAATGTGTGCTGACTCGCGCTTTGAACAGGCCGCCTTTTCTGTGACTCCCACCGGGGGCGGCGTCTGGCAAATCCGCCTCGGGCATCCCTCAGCAATCCCCTGGCTCATGTGACAGCAAGGAGTTTCGCCCACGTGTTTTCTCTGGACGAGTTAGTGGTTTACCCTGCCCAGGGTGTGGGCAAAGTCGAGCGGATCGAGTCCCAGACCGTGGGGGGCCAAGCCGTTGACTTCTACATCGTCCGGATTCTGACCAACAACGTCACGCTGATGGTCCCCGTGAAGAACGCCGTGAACGTGGGCCTGCGCCACGTCTGCCCGCCTGATGAGGCCCGGGCCATCATGGAGTCCCTCAAGGACCGCTCCACCTTCACCGGCTACACCGGGCAGAACTGGAACAGGCGTTACCGCGAATATTCCGAAAAGCTCAAAAGCGGCAACCTGGGCGATGTGGCTTACGTGCTCAAGGAGCTGCTGCTCATAGGCGGCGGCAAGGAGCTCTCCTTCGGGGAGCGCAGGCTGCTGGAGCAGGCTACCGGCCTGCTGACCCTGGAAGTCGCCTATTCGCTGGAGATCCCCCAGGATTCCGTGAAAGACGAGATCAACGCCCTCTTTGAGGACGTGCTGAAGCCCAAGACTCCCGAATGATGCGGTAATTGAGCATTTTTTCACACGGAGACCGGCCCGCCCTTGACACCATTTCAAAATGATATATGGACCGTCCTGGGCAAGCCATAAATTCACTCACACCGCGTTCATAAAGCATCCAGCACCTTAAGAGATACACTGCGATATGCGGTACTCTGCATGGCGGGCTGTGGCGCACGAAGCGTCCCCCTTCGGGCGCGGAATGTGCGGAGCTTGCACATAGGCGAACAGGCAGGACTTGATTTCCACCTCTGTATGATGAAGGGTGGAATACCCCCACAACAATCGGCGGCTTTCGTCCATCAACGCACTCTATGCCTTTGATCGTATCCACGTCGTATTGCGTCGACATTAATGACGCAGGCACCCTCTCCGCCGGGCTCGTGCCCCTGGCGGCGGCCTTCAGCTCTCCAATCACATCCGCACGGAGTTCTCGATGAATCTCTCCGATCTCAAGCTGAAAAGCATGCCCGAGCTCATGGAATTGGCCATCCAATTCAATGTTGAAAACCCCAGCGGCATGCGCAAGCAGGAGCTCATCTTCGGCATCCTGCAGAACTGCGCCTCGCAGAACGGCTCCATCTTCGGGGAGGGCGTGCTGGAAATCCTGCCTGACGGCTTCGGTTTCCTCCGCTCCCCCATGTACAGCTACATGCCGGGCCCCGACGACATCTACGTCTCCCCCTCGCAGATCCGCCGCTTCGGCCTGCGCAAGGGCGACGTCGTCTCGGGCCAGATCCGCCCCCCCAAAGAGGGCGAGCGCTACTTCGCACTGCTGCGAGTCTCCGAGATCGGCTTCCAGCCCCCCGAGGCCTCCAAGAACCTGGTGCTCTTCGACAACCTGACCCCGCTCTATCCCAACCGCCGCCTGGTCATGGAGAACGGGGACAAGAACTACTCCTCCCGGGTGATCGACCTTCTGGCCCCCATCGGCCACGGGCAGCGCGGCCTGATCGTGGCCCCGCCCCGCACCGGCAAGACCATGCTGCTGCAGACCATCGCCAACTCCATCAACGCCAACAACCCCGACGTCTACCTCATCGTGCTGCTCATCGACGAGCGCCCGGAGGAAGTGACCGACATGGAACGCACCGTGCGCGCCGAGGTTGTCAGCTCCACCTTCGACGAACCGCCCCAGCGCCACGTGCAGGTGGCCGAGATGGTCATGGAGAAGGCCAAGCGCCTGGTCGAGCGCAAGCGCGACGTGGTGGTCCTGCTGGACTCCATCACCCGCCTGGGCCGCGCCTACAACGCCGTGACCCCCTCCTCCGGCCGCGTGCTCTCCGGCGGCCTGGACGCCAACGCCCTGCAGCGCCCCAAGCGCTTCTTCGGCGCGGCGCGCAACATCGAGGAAGGCGGCTCCCTGACCATCATCGCCACCGCGCTCATCGACACCGGCTCGCGCATGGACGAGGTCATCTTCGAGGAGTTCAAGGGCACCGGCAACATGGAGCTCTACCTGGACCGCCACCTCTCCGAGAAGCGCGTCTACCCCGCCATCGACCTGAACCGCTCCGGCACCCGCAAGGAGGAGCTGCTGCTCCCCGAGGACCAGCTGAACCGCGTGTGGATCCTGCGCAAGTTCCTGGCCCCCATGAGCCCCATCGACTCCATGGAGTTCCTGCTGGACAAGATGCGCGGCACCAAGAGCAACAAGGAGTTCCTGGACATGATGAACCGCTAGGTTCGCTCCCGTCCTTGTGTCTTTTCGATCCCCCCGGAGCCCGCTCCGGGGGGATTTTTCGTTGTCTGCTCCCTGGCGCCGTAACGCGTACGGATGTGTGTGCATACGGAGAATCGCACAACCATTCTCGCGCGGGAAGCCTGGGCCCCGCACATCCATGCTTGTTCGAAGGTTTGAACGTCTGGAACGCCACACTTGAGCCCGCCCGTTCGGGAACCGGCAAGCGCCGGTAACCTTCTCCCCCCAAAGGGCGACTAGCAGACGGAGCCCGCGCCTCCGCCGCTTGCGCTCCGCTGTTGCCAACGCCAGCAAAGGGTTTATAAACCTCCCATGCACTCCGCCCATTCCCGCAGTTTCGGGCCTTTCGCCCGCGCCATGGCCCTCGCCCTGGCGCTGGTGACGGTTTTCCCCGCCTGGTTGGGCGCTCCCCAGGCCCAGGCCGGATATTTCAGCTTCGGCATCAAGGACGAGAAGGAGCTCGGCGACAAGTTCAACGTGCTCATCCGCTCCAAGCTGCCCATGATCGACGACTCCGAGGTGGTGGACTACACCCGCGACATCGTGGCCAGCCTGGTGCGCCAGATGCCGCCCCAGCCTTTCAAGTTCACCGTGGCCGTGGTCAAGGACAACGCCGTCAACGCCTTCGCCGCGCCCGCGGGCTACGTGTTCGTGTTCACCGGCCTGATCCTGAACATGGAGCACGAATCCGAGGTGGCGGGCGTGCTGGGGCACGAACTGGCCCACGTGACGCAGCGCCACATCGCCAAACGCATCGAGACGGGTCGCGCCATGAGCATCGCCACGATGCTGGGGGTGCTGGCGGGCTTCGCCCTGGGCGCCGCGGGCGGCTCCAGGGAGGGCGGCGCGGCCCTGATGATGGGCAGCCAGGCCGCCGCCCAGCAGGCCATGCTCAACTACTCCCGGGACGACGAGCGCGAAGCCGACGAAGTGGGCATGAACTACCTGGTTGGCGCGGGCTATCCTCCGGGCGGCCTGCCCCACGCCTTCGAGATCATGCAGCGCATGAAGATATTCAAGGGGTACGGGTCCATCCCCTCCTACCTGTCCACGCACCCGGACATCAACGAGCGCATCGGCTACCTCACCGAACGGGTCACCCGCATGAGCAAGGACATCGCCGCCCGGCCCAACCGCGACGAGCGCTTCCTGCGCGTGCAGACCATCATCCGCAGCCGCTACGGCGACCCGGCCCTGGCCATCGGCTACTACGGCAAGAAGGGCGCCTCCATGACCAAGCTGGACCGCCTGGGCCTGGCCATGGCCCTGGGCCGCACCAACGAGAACGACAAGGCCCGCGCGGCCTTCGAGGCGGCGCTCAAGGAGGGCGGCAACGACGCGCTCTGGCTGCGCGAAGCCGGGCAGTTCTACCTGAAGGTTCGGGAGTTCGACCGGGCCTCGAACCTGCTGCGCCGCGCCGTGGAGGCCAACCCCAGGGACATGGTGGCCCTGGCCGAGTATTCGCAGATTCTGGCGCAGGAGCGCCGCTACAAGGAGTCGCTGGACCTGATGCGCAGGGTGGTGATGGCCATGCCCGAATCGCCCGACGTGAGGCAGCAGCTCGGGCGCACCTACGGCGAGGCCGGCGACCTCTTCCACGCCCACCTGAACCTGGCCTACAGCGCGGTCTACACCGGCGACCGCCGCCAGACCCGCTTCCAGATGGAAAAGGCCAGGAGCTACGCCCGCACCGAAGAGGATAGGAAGGAATACGCCGCGCTGGAGAAGGTGTTCAAGGACCGCAGCGAGCACTGGCCCAAGGGGCCGTTCGAGTAGGCGCGGCCCTACGCCGCCCCCGGCAGCGTGAACTCAAACTCGCTGCCCTTCCCCACAACGCTCCGCACGCTCACATCCCCGCCGTGGGCCTTGAGCACCGCCCGCACCAGCGACAGCCCGAGCCCAAGCCCCCGGTGGGTGCGGCTCTTGTCGCCCCGGTAGAGCCGTTCGAAGATCCTCGGCATGTCCTGGGCGGGGATGCCCTCCCCCTCGTCGCTCACCATCACGCGTACGTGCCCCCCCTCGCTCCACCCGCGCAACTGCACCCTGCCGCCGGGCTTGGAGTACTTGAGGGCGTTGTCCAGCAGGTTGGCCAGCACCTGGCGCACGCGCCCGCCGTCCACCAGGGCGTACAACCCGGGCGTGGCGTCGGTGACGAGGGCGACGCCCTTCTCCATGGCCAGGTACTCGTAGACCTCGGCGCTCTCCTCGATGAGCAGGGCCAGGTCCTCGCGCCGGATGTCCAGGCGCATGGTGCCCGTCTCGGCCTCGGAGATGTCCATGAGGGTGTTGAGCGTGGTGCGGATGCGCTCGTTCTCCTCGGCGCAGTCCATAAGCGCTTCGCGCAGCCCCGTCTCGTTCAGGTCGGCCTGCAACGCCGTCTCGATGACGGCCTTGGCCCTGGTCAAGGGGGTGCGCAGGTCGTGCGCCACGTTGTCCAGGGCGTCGCGCATGCCCTGGATGAGCGTGGAGATGCGCCCCAGCATGGAGTTGAACAGGCTGGCCAGCTCGTCCAGTTCGTCGCCGGTGCCGCGCGTGGGCACGCGGACCCCAAGGCTGCCCTGCTCGATGGACTTCACCGTGGCGATGAGGTCGCGGATGGGGGCCAGGCTGCGGTAGGAGAGCACCGTGCCCACGATGACGCCCAGCGCCACAACCGTGACCGTGATGCCCAGGAAGATGCGCTGGAACTCGCTCAGCAGGGCCTCGCGGGAGCGGGCGTCGCCGCCCACGATGATGGCCGCGCCGCTGGAGAGCCTACGCAGCCCGAACTCGTAGACCTCGCCCGTCTCCTCGGACTTCCAGAGCAGCCACTGCCCGCCCTCGTGGAGCCTGTCCTCCAGGGCCTTGGCCGGCACGCCGCGCCATGTCTGCGGGGCCAGGGTGAGCAGTTCGGCGCCCTTGCTGTCCAGGATGCGCACGAAGGAATCCGGCTCTTCGTAGTCTTCCAAGTCGCGCCGCACCAGCTCCACCAGCGCGGCGAGCCCCTTGGTGCGCTCGATATAACTGTACTCGTTGAGCTTTTCAGTGATGAGCTTTTGATCCTGCGTGCGCACGGCGTTGGCCAGCAGCATGTAGGCCAGCACAAAGAGCACCAGGGAGCTCAGGATGAAGACGACGGCGTAGCGGACTGTGAGGCGAAAGCCGGTGCTGCGCCTAATCGTTGCGAGGAGGCTTGAGGACATAGCCAACCCCCCGCAGCGTGGAGAGCATCTTGGGATTGAAATCGCGGTCGATCTTGTTGCGCAGGCGGCAGACCAGCACGTCCACCACGTTGGTCTGGGGATCGAAGTTGTAGTTCCAGACGTGCTCCATGATCATGGTCTTGGAGAGCACCTTGCCCGGGTTGCGCATGAAGAACTCCAGCAGTGAGAACTCGCGCGGCTGCAGGCTGATGGCCGAGCCGTCGCGGGTCACGTCGCGGGTGAGCAGGTTCATGCTCAGGGCGCCGACGCTCAGGTGGGTGGTCTCGGCGGTGCTGGTGGAGCGCCGGATGAGCGCCTGGAGCCTGGCCAGCAGCTCCGCGAAGGAGAACGGCTTGGAGAGGTAGTCGTCCCCGCCGGACTGGAGGCCCCGGACGCGGTCGTCCACAGAGCGCTTGGCGGAAAGAATGATCACCGGGGTGTTCACGCGCTGCTTGCGCATCTCCTCGATGAGCTTGAGCCCGTCGAGCTCGGGGAGCATCACGTCCACCACGGCGGCCGAGTAGGACTCCGTCAGGGCCAGATGCAGGCCGTCGGTTCCGGTGGCGCACTGATCCACAGCGAAGCCGTTCTGTTTGAGGCCCTGGGAGATGAACGCGGCGATTTTGGGGTCGTCTTCGACAAGCAGAATGCGCATGACAGGCAAATTAGTCCTCGCCCTTACGGGTGTCAATGCGCCGGTGGTTTCAGAACGGCGCAAGTCTTACAGTTCTGTAACCCGAGCGAAAGGGAGCGGTAATGCAGGACGGCGTAGCCACTTCCCACGTGATGCGATGCGTCCCCACCACGCGCGTCGCATCGCGGAGTTCAACGCATTACGACATGGCAACAACCCCAAGGAGATTACAATGAAGAAAGCCGTCCTGATGGCTGTGGCTTCCTGCCTGCTGATGACCTCCGTCGCCTTCGCTTTCGAGACCCCCTCCACCTCTTCCGAGAAGGGCTCCTCCATCGAGCAGATGGCCAAGAAGAAGAAAAAGAAAAAGGCCCCCAAGACCGCCTAGTTCTTTATCAAAGAGCTTTCACAGGGAACCGCTTCGGCTCCCTCGATCGCTGGCAAGCCCCGCCGGACCTTCGGGTCCGTCGGGGCTTGTTTTTTCGGCCAGCCTTGGCCGAAGGAGGCGGGCCGCCCTGGCCACAACCGCAACGGGGTGATGCATCCTGAACATAATCAAATTGATCGCCATGCAATGAGCCTGCACAACATCAACATACGCGCGTCGGGAGCGATTATTTTGCCTGGTCCAGTTAAGTGCGACACCCTGGACAATGACGGCCCGCACGCCATTTCAGCAACACGCCGTTGACAATCCCCCGTTATATGCTACAAAAGGTGACAATGATAGATAAATAACAATATCAATGTGTTGCATATTACAGTCATGTCGCGTGCGATATTGTCGTGCTGTATCACCAAGCGCACGCGGCCGGCGAAGGCTCTCGCGCTCCGCATCGCACTAAAGCGAGCGCTCCTGAGTCCCGGCCGCTTGGGTCAGCCCTGGTTCTTTCAAATGCTCGCGCGGCCGGACTGGCCACACGCAGAGTCTCGCCGCGCCTTGCGTGCCGTGCATTCCGGCCCCAGCCGCAAAGCAGGATCCCGAAGGCCGCGTTCCACCCCGCCACGTCCCGGGCGTCCGTCCCGCGACAAGCCAAGGAGGCCACCATGCCCGACTCCATGCCGTCCGTGCCAAGGGAAACAGATTTCGTGACCACCACCCCGCTCATTCCGCACCTGCTGAAGATCAAATGCAAGTGCGGCAGCAAGTTCGAAGTCTCGCTCGACGACGTGCATCTGCTGGAGACCATCACCAAGCATCCGTGCTGCCAGGAAGCCGTACCGCTGGCGGAACTCAAGGAGGCCATCGAGACCTTCTCCCGCTACGTGGAGGCCCGGGCCAGGCTGCTCGGACACGGCTGGGACGCTGAACTCGTGGCCCCGCCCTGGAACTGCTGAACTGAGAGCGCACTCCGCCCGGGCAGCTTCACACGCTCCGGGCGGAGCATTCACGAGCCTGCCCAGGCTTGCTTGATGGCGCCCTGGAATGACTTCATCGGGGCGGTGGGGCGCCCCCCGCCCCACCAGGCTGGAACCTGACGCCCGTCTCAGCCGTGGCGCTCCCGCAGCAGCCGGGCTGCCTGGGCGATGGAGGCGATCTTGGCCGCCGCCACCTCCTCCACGTTGACGCAGCGGCTAGCGAAGCAGCCGAACCCGCAGTCCGTGTTCAGGAACAGCTGGTCCGGTCTGTAGAAGCGCAGCGCCTCCTCGGCGTGAGCGGCGATCTCCTCCGGGGTTTCCACTTCCACGGTGCGGGGGTTGACCACGCCCAGCCCCAGCTCACGGGGCGTCCGCGAACCGGGCACCGCGCCGGACAAGGCCGCCCCAACCACCTCGATCTCCCCCGCGCGCGGGGTGGCGTACTCCAGCACGAACTGTCGCACGCGCATTTTCGTCAGCGCGGGCAGCAGGGGGCGATAGTCGCCCGTGAGCAGCACCTCCTCGCGGGTGCTCCAGTTGCCCCGGCAGATGTGCAGGCCGGTGCGGGTGCCTTCGACACCCTCCACCACCCGGTTGATAAGCTCCGCTGCGTAGCCAAGTTCTTCACCCACGTCCCGGCGGGTGGCGAGCGTCGCTCACATGAATGTTCGTCGGCCGCACTCCCCGCTCATGACCACCTCGGTGAGCACGGGCTCGTCGAACTGCACGAACTCGCAGCCCTCGGCGGCCAGCTCCAACAGCTCCTCGCGCAGCAGGCGCACCACGTCGTCGCCCATCTCCCGCTGGCTGGCGTAGACCTTACGCGTGTAGGCCCCCACCCACATGGAGCGCGTGAGCAGATACGGCCCCGGCAAGGTGATCTTCACAGGCTTGTCCGTGAGGGTGCGCATGAAGCGCAGGTCGTCCACGGCCAGGGGTTCACGGCGCGCGAGCCTGCCGATGCAGGTGGGGTTGCGTATGGCCGAGGCGGGCACGTCCAGGGTGGTGAGCATCTCCTCGAAGCCGGACTTGTCCTCCATCTCGTCGAGCATCTCGGCCAGGGACATGAGCCGCGTCCCTTCCACCTTGTCCGTGATGAAGGAGTAGAAATTGTCTCGGCGGTGCTCGCCGTCCACGAGCACGTCCAGCCCGGCCCGCTCCTGGATGCGCACGGTGCGGCGGATCTCGTCCTCGGCCACGGCATCGAAGGCCGCGCGGTTCATGGCGCCGGTGCGGCGGTCGCGCAGGGCGCGCAGCATCCTCTTGGAGCGGGGCCAGCTGCCCACTTGGGTGGTGGTGAAGGTGGTCATACGGTGGTGAAGCTCGTTTTCAGGTCCAGCGCTTTGGCCAGGGTGGCCGCCAGGGGGGAGCGGGCCACGGCCCGGTCCCAGGCGGCGCGGGCCTTTGTTTCATCATCCAAGGTGGAGGCGAAGCAGCGCACCTCGATGCCGCTGAAGGAAGGGTCGCCCTCCTCCAGGCCCAGGTGGGCCAGGATGTTGCCCAGCCTGCCTTTGACGGTGATCTCGATGTCGTCCATCTCCAGGCCGTCCCGAGAGCACTCCGTGGCGTAGCCCGTGGCCAGCGCGCCGCCGAGCGCGCCCAGCAGGGCCTCCACGGCGCTCGGGTGCTCGTCGCGCTCCTCGAAGCTGGCGGGCTGGCCGAGCTTCCAGGAGAAGTTGCGGCAGTAGGCGGTGCTGGAGAGGTTGGCCCCGGCGCGAACGCGCAGACGCCACTCGTAGGCCTTGGCGCGGCGCTTGTCCTCCTCCAGGGCCTTGCGCTCCGCATCCGCGGCGTTCGCCGACCCGGCGGCCTCGCCCCGGCGCATGAAGTAGCGGGTGCGGCCCTCCCCGGGCAGGCTGCCCAGGTACTGGTGGCCCGAGAGCCTGCACCAGGGCGGCAGGTCGTCGGCCACGGTGGGCTCTCGGCTGAGCATCTCCAGCACGCCGCCCGGAGGCACGGCCAGCATGTGCTCGCGGATCATCAGGGCCAGGCCGGAGCCGCAGTCCAGGTCGCCGCCGTCGAACACCCGGTCGGGCCGAAGGGCCGCCAACGTTGTTTCAGTCGCGCTCATGGGGCTTTATTCTCACTTTTCATCTGCCTGTGCGCCGGTCCCGCGCCAGCTGCCACCGCCCTAGACCGGGAAGGGATTCCAAGGGGCGAAGCCCCTTGGCCGCCGGAGGCCTTCCCCCCCCCAGCGGTCACATGCCACCCCGCCGCTAATACGCCACGCAAGGGGAGCCGTTGCTCAGCCACTCCACCAGCACCGCGCCGCCCGCCGGGGTCGCGCCCTCGATGAGGTCCGTCTCGGAGAGGCCGCGCTTCTTCAGGCACGGCGTGCAGACGTAGATCTTGCCGCCGGCGGCCACGAACTTGTTGATGAGCTCCTTCAGGGGTGCGAAGGGCGCGCCCTCGTCGATCTTCTCCGCCTCGCCCTTCACGGCGCAGTACACGCCGTCGGTGCTCAGGAAGATCATGGTGTCCTTCTCGCTGCCCAGGGCGGCGTTGGCCACCACGAAGCCCAGGGTCGCCTTGTCGCCGTCGGTGCGGCAGTGGGTGATGGTCACGCAGAACGTATCAGCCATGTCGGGTCTCCTTGTCGCCATCCGGGACGAGATGGGGTTTGAGCTCAACCAGATAGTAAGGGTGGGCCATGTCCAGCAGGGCGTTCCTGGTCATGCGGCACCAGGCCGGAAACTCCACTGGCGCGGCCGGATCTTCCGATATCAGCACTATCCTCGTGCCCGGAGCCAGCCCCCGCACGTACGTGTGCAGGTTGATGATCACCCGGCCGCAAGTCTCCTCGCCGCCGTCGAACTCGTCGTCGAAAGCCCAGCTTGATGGTATGTCGGCGCGCATGGTCTTCTCCGCCCTGTCCGGCCCGGAGGCCCCCCGTCGTAATGATCGGGCATTGGAATCCATGCGCGGGGAAAGGACAAATCGTTTGTTATCATGAGAACAAATGAGACCGATAGACGAATTGCCGTCCCTGACATGCCCGGACGGCCGCGAATGACAAAAAGCCCGCGCGGCTCCCCAAGGGGACGCCGCGCGGGCCTGAAGAAACAGCTTGGGGGCGGGAGTTTTATTCGGGGGTCTTGCCGATTTCCCTCATCTGGCTGGAGGGGCAGGTGTCGCAGGAGTGGCAGACCTCGCAGCCGCCCTTGTAGGGATAGGGCGTGAACACGGCGTAGTTGCGGTTCATCTTGCCCGAGTCGTCCCATTCCAGGCCGAGCTTCTTGAACTTCTTCTTGGCCTCGCGCGAGGGGGTGGGCAGGGGCACGCAGGCCCCGATGAGTTCGGGCATCACGCTCTGGGCGGCGCTCATCACCAGGGTGATGGCCAGGTTGTGGAAGGCGAAGCCGAACTTGGTGTTCTCCTCGAAGGCGCGCTGCACCGCGTTCTCGGTGTCCTCGTCCAGGTAGACCAGCAGGAAGCCGTCGTCCGCGTCGGCCTTGGTGGGCTCCATGCGGAAGGCCTTCAGCTCCTTCTCCCAGGTGGTCCAGTACTTCTCCAGCAGTTCGGCCAGCTCATGCTCGATGCGCATGAGCCCGCTGATTTCCATGTAGTATTCCAGGTCGAACTCGGGTTGGGTCTGGATCTTGTCCAGGCTCATGTTTTCCTTGCCCACGGGATGCTCCTTGCGGCGGATTGCGGTGGCGGGGGATGTAGCCTGTTTGCGCTCCGGGGGCAACGCCCTAGGGTAGCGTGACGCCCAGCAGCAAGGCACGCCTGTCCGGCCCGGCGAAGAAGCGCTGGAAGCGCTCCATGCCCTCGGGCGAGGCCAGGTTCAGCTTGTGCGCGCCGGACTTTGGGGTGGCCTGGTAGAGCCAGCGCCCGCCCGTAGCGTCCGGCAGTATCAGGCCCACGTGGTAGTGCTGGAGGCCGTAGCCCTTGCGCCGCCCAGGCTGGCTGAAGCTGACCAAGGCCGCCTGGCTGGGCGCGGCCTGATTGGGAGCGATCTGGTTGAGCGCGCTCTTCCAGGCGGCGCGGTCGTCCACGGGGAAGCCGCGCATGGTCTCGCCGGTGTCCGGCGGGGACACGGCCCTGGCCTGTGGCAGCAGCCAGCGCCTGGGGAGCTGGTCCGTTAGGTTCAGGATGATGTCGAAGCCGAAGTCCCAGTCCTGACCGTTGGGCGCGCCGGGGCCGGAGTCGCCCAGGCGGTCGCGCGCGGCCTGGCGGGGGTCGGCCGTGGTGGCGCCAAGGAGGCGCATGAGGGTGAAGTCCAGCCCGGAGCAGTTGAGGCCGGGCGTGGCGAAGGATTGCTCCGGGTGCTCGAAGGTGGTCCAGCGGCCGGAGGGGTCGCGCACGCCGTCCGGGCGGTAGGGGATGCCCAGGAGCTGGTCCGCCTTTGAGGTCAGGTCGGCCGCTGAGGCCGGGGCGGCAGCGAGGAGGAACATCACTGTGAGTATGATCTGCCTCATAGGCACTGGGAGTGTCTCCATATCCAGATGTTGTCACGCCGAAGCGGCGCTCGGGAGCCGCGTGAAGGCCCAGTCATCGACGGCGGCATCTCCGGGCCTGCGCCCCTCGTATCCGAACCGGCTGAGCCGATCAATCGCATCGGGCGATGCAATTGCCCGGGCTGGAGCACCTCCCTGACCCCAACCAAAAGCCCCCGACCGCGCGTAATCGCGGCCGGGGGCTTATCAATCGTTCAATGCGAAGCGCTGGCTATTCGGCCTTGGCGCGCTTCTTCTGCCCGTGCAGCAGGTGGCGCTTGGTGGCGGAAAGCTCGGCCTTACGCAGGCGGATGGAAAGCGGCGTGACCTCCACCAGTTCGTCTTCGCGCACGAAGTGGATGGCCCTCTCCAGCGTCATGGGCCGGATGGGGGTCAGGGTGGTGGCCTCGTCCTTGCCGGAGGCGCGCATGTTGGTGAGCTTCTTCTCCTTGGCGGGGTTCACGTCCAGGTCATTGTCGCGGTTGTGCTCGCCGATGATCATGCCTTCATACACCGGGTCGCCCGCCTTGATGAACATCTCGCCGCGCGGCTCCAGGTTGTAGATGCCGTAGGCCACGCCCACGCCGGCGCGGTCCGCCACCAGGGAGCCGGTGAAGCGGCTGGGGATCTCGCCCCGGAAGGGCTCGTAGCCCTCCAGGTAGGCGTTCAGGATGCCGGTGCCCTTGGTGTCGGTCAGGAACTCGTCGCGGTAGCCGATGAGCCCGCGCGAGGGCACGGAGAATTCAAGGCGCACGCGGCCCTTGCCGTTGTTGACCATGTTCACCATGCGGCCCTTGCGCACGGAGAGCTTCTCCGTGACCACGCCCATGAAGGCTTCGTCGCAGTCCACGAAGACGCGCTCGATGGGCTCAAGGCGCTGCCCGTCCGCGCCCTTCTTGAGGATGACCTCGGGGCGGCCGATAGAGAGCTCGAAGCCTTCGCGGCGCATGGTTTCCACCAGGATGGCCATCTGGAACTCGCCGCGCCCCTTGACCACGAAGCTCTCGCCTTCGGTGCTCGGCTCCACCTTGATGGCCACGTTGGAGAGCATTTCCTTCTCCAGGCGCTCAAGAATCTTGCGGGACTGCACCAGCTTGCCTTCGCGCCCGGCCAGGGGGGAGGTGTTGATGCCGAACTTCATGGCCACGGTGGGCTCGTCCACGGTGATGCGCGGCAGGGCCTTGGGGGCGTCCTTGGTGCAGATGGTGTCGCCGATCTTCACGTCCTCGATGCCCGCCAGCACGATGATGTCGCCCGCGTTGGCCTCGGCGGCGTCGATGAGCGAGGGGCCGCGGTAGGTCTGCAGGCGGGAGACGCGAAGCGTCGTGACGCTGCCGCCCTCGCCCAGGCAGACCAGGGAGTCGTTCTGCTTGGCCTGCCCGGCCATGATGCGCCCGATGGCCAGACGGCCCAGGAAGTCGGAGTAGCCCAGGTCCGCCACGAGCATCTGGAAGGGCTCGTCGGGGTTGAACTTGGGGGCCGGGATGTTGTTGACCAGGGCCTCGAACAGGGGCTTGAGGTCCGTGCCTTCGCCGTCCAACTCGGTCTTGGCGATGCCCTCGCGGCCGATGGCGTAAAGCACGGGGAAGTCCAGCTGCTTTTCGGTGGCGTCCAGGTCGATGAAGAGGTCGTAGACCTCGTTGAGAACTTCCTGGGTGCGGGCGTCCTTGCGGTCGATCTTGTTGACCACCACGATGATGGTCAGCTCGCGGTCCAGGGCCTTCTTCAGCACGAAACGGGTCTGCGGCAGCGGGCCTTCGGAGGCGTCCACCAGCAGGACCGCGCCGTCGGCCATGGCCAGGGAGCGCTCAACCTCGCCGCCGAAGTCGGCGTGGCCAGGGGTGTCGATGATGTTGATCTTCACGGAGCCGTAGCTCACCGCGCAGTTCTTGGCCGCGATGGTGATGCCGCGCTCGCGTTCGAGGTCCATGGAGTCCATCACGCGGTCGTCCATGGCCTGGTTGTCGCGATACAGGCCGGACTGACGGAACAGGGCGTCCACCAGGGTGGTCTTGCCGTGGTCGACGTGGGCGATGATGGCGATGTTGCGTATGTTCTCGTTGATCTTGGTGGTCATACGGGTGCTCTCTTGATGAATTGGGAGCACCTCCATACGGACCGAAATGCCTCTTGACAAGCGAAAGGACTGTTACGGCGTCTTGAGGCAGTCCGAGCAGCCGGTGATCAGGGTGGTGCTGTTGGCCTGCTCGTAGTTCGTCTTGGAGGTGAAGAGGTCGATGGCCTCGATCCTGAAGAGTTCGCCATAGGGTGTGGAGGCGTGTATATTGCTGAGCTGCCAGATGAAATTGCGGTCCGCCGCCACCACCTGCTCAAGCGTGGGGTTCTTCAGGCTGTAGCCCGGGGAGAGGTCGTGCTGCATGCAGGCCCCGTCCAGGCAGTCCACGGGGATGGTCCCGGCGGCTGTGGGCTGCAGCCCGCACCAGTTGCCGTACTGCGGCACCAGGGAGATGATCTGGGCGGCGGTGGGCGTCTTGCCGGACTGCACGTCCTGCAGCACGGGGTCCCATATGGCGACCTGCTGCTCCAGGGTGAGCACCGGGCCGGAGGTGGAGGACGACCCCGTCTGGGCGAGCCCGCCAGTGGCCGGGATGAGCACGGAGGCCGTAAGAAACGCGGCGACCAAGAGCATCGCGGAGTGGGTGGAGCGGCGTGTGGTGTTCATAATGGCCTTATGCAGCTTTCCCGCCCGCTGGGCAAGCGCTTCAGGGTTGCTTTCTGATCCAGATCAGGCTGGCCTGCCGGCCCAGGTTCTTTTCCCTGCGGTAGGAGAAGAACAGCGGCAGGTCAAAGGTGCACAGGTCCAGCCCGAAGATGCGTTCGGGCAGCAGGCCCGCCTCCTCGAGTTGCGCCGCCACCAGCCGCCAGAGGTTCACCCTGCTGGTGGCCGGGTCGTGGAAGGGGCGGAAACGGTCGCCGAACTCCATCTCGAAATTGGTGAACTCCGATGCGCCGGGGCCAAGGCTCGGGCCGCGCACGGCCAGAAGCTCCTGCGGGCGCAGGCCGTAGCGTTCGCAGAAGGCGTGCACGCCCGCCTGGGGGAATTCCTGCACGTTGCCGCGCCAGCCCACGTGCAGCCCGGCCACGAACCTGCCGCTCTCGTGGGCCAGCAGGATGGGCTGGCAATCCGCCGTCTTGACCACCAGGGCGCGCCCGGGCCGGTCCGTGGCCTGGCCGTCGGCCACCACGGCCGAGGGCTCGCCCGTGGGGGACTCTGGCGCGTCGAAGGCCATGTCCACGCCGTGCACCTGCTTGAGGGAGTGCCAGCTGTCGAAGCCCAGGGCCTCGCCGAGGGCCTCGCGCGCGGCGTCCACCCCCTCCGGGTCGTCGCCCACGGCATGCGAGATGTTGCCGGTGAGCGCCGTGGTGAAGGCCACGCCCACCTGAGGCAGGCCGGGGAAGGCGAAGGGGATCGTGGTGTGTATTATGGGATGGGCCATAGGATTTCCTTTTCGGTGACCACGGCGTGCACGGGCCTGTCCCAGGGGTCAAGGGGCAGGGCCGCCACCACCTGGAAGGCGTGGGCCAGCCCGGCCAGGAAGGTGTGCTCGAAGCCGGGGGAGGCCAGCAGCCGGTCGTAGTAGCCCTGGCCGAAGCCCAGCCTGCCGCCGCGCAGGTCGAAGGCCACGGCCGGGATCAGGGCGGCGTCGGGGCGGACGCACTCCAGGGCCGGGCAGCGCGCCGGGTCCGGCTCGAGGATGCCGTAGGCCCCGGGCGAGAGTTCCGAGAGGCAGCTCAGGCAGGCCACGTCCAACACCCCGGCCTCGCCGGGGCGGCAGCGCGGAGCCAGCACGCGCACGCCGCGCTCCAGCAAGGCCTCGATCACGGGGCGGGTGGCCACCTCGCCGCCGAAATCGAGGTACACCAGCACCTCGCGGGCCTCGCGCCAGCGCGGCACCGTGTCCAGCAAGGCGTTTGCGGACCGCCCGGCCTGAAGCACGGCAGCCGGGGCCAGGGCCTTGCGCCGGGCCAGCATGGCCGCGCGCAGGGCGGGCTTGTCCCCTGCCGGGGTGTGTATCTGGGCGTTCGCGTTGTCGGGCATGGCGAACCGTGCTAGCATGAAACCCGACGGGAGCAAAGAATCCCCCGCCGGAGTCACACCCTATGAGCGCACACGCCCCCTACTGGATCGCCGTCGGCGACATCCACGGCCACACCGCCCCCCTGGCCTCCATACCGGAACTGCCCGGCGCGGCGGGCGTCATCGTCACCGGAGACATGACCATACGCGGCGGCGTGCCCGAGGCCAGCGCCGTGCTGGACGCCGTGGCCGCCATCAACCCGCGCGTGCTGGCCCAGATCGGCAACATGGACAAGCCCCCGGTGCAGACCTGGCTGGACGGACGCGGCCAGGGCATTCACGCCCGCGCCGTGGAACTGGCCCCTGGCGCGGGAATCATGGGGGTGGGCTGGTCGCCGCCGACGCCCTTCGGCACTCCGGCCGAAGCCCCGGAAACGCAGATCGCGCAGTGGCTGGTGGAGGCCTACGATCAGGCCAGGGGCTTCGGGCACCTGGCGCTCATCTCCCACACGCCTCCCTACGGCACCCTGGCGGACGTGATCGGGAGCGGCGCGCATGTCGGCTCCCCGGCGGTGCGCGAGTTCATCGAGCGGGTGCAGCCCGAGGTCTGCGTCACGGGCCACATCCACGAGGCCCGCTGCACGGACCGCCTGGGCCGCACCGTGATCGTCAACCCCGGCGAGCTGGCCGCCGGGGGCTACGTGCTCCTGCGCCTGGGAGCGGACGGCTTCACGGCGGAGCTGAAAACCATAGGCGGGGGGCGCCCGTGATCCTGTATTCCTGGAACGTCAACGGGTTGCGGGCCGTTTCCGGCAAGGGTTTCGCCGACTGGCTGGAGGCCAGCCGCGCGGACGTGGTGGGCCTGCAGGAGACCAAGATCCAGGCCGGGCACGAGGCGGACTTCGCCACGCTGAACGGGTACCAGGGCGTGTTCTCCTCCTGCACCACGCGCAAGGGCTACTCCGGGGTGGGCGTGTTCCACCGGGGCGGGCACCTGGCCGTCAACGCGGAGCTGCCGGACCCGCAGTTCAACGCCGAGGGGCGGCTGCTGCACCTGGAATACCCGGATTTCCACTTCCTCAACGTCTACTTCCCCAACGGGCAGAACGGCCCGGGCCGCCTGGAGTTCAAGATGGGCTACTACGAGGCCTTCCTGGCCCACGCCCAGGCCCTGCGCGCCAGCAAGCCCGTGGTGGCCTGCGGGGACTTCAACACCGCCCACACCGAACTGGACCTCAAGAACGCCAAATCCAACGAGAAGACCTCCGGCTTCCTGCCCGAGGAACGCGCCTGGCTGGACCGCTTCATCGCGGCGGGCTACGTGGACACCTTCCGCCTCTTCGAGCAGGGCGGCGGCCACTACACCTGGTGGGACTACCGCTTCCAGGCCCGCAGCCGCAACGTGGGCTGGCGTATCGACTACTTCTTCGTCTCCGAGGAGCTGCGCCCCCTGGTGAAGCGGGCCTGGATCGACGACGGGGTCATGGGCTCGGACCACTGCCCCGTGGGCCTGGAGCTGGACGTCTAGGCACGGGGTTTGCTTACTGCCATGCGGAGGACCCGGCATGGCAGTTGAAAAGACCCAGGCGCCCCACGCACCCTTCCAGCCCAGGCTGCAGCCCAGGCCCGTGGCGGTGCGCGGCTTCGCCCAGGCCCTGGAGGAGAGCATCCATCAGGCAGCTCCCCAGGCCCAGGCAGCCGGGAGCGTGGGTCAGTCCAGCCCCCCGCCGGCGCCCCTGTTGCTCCAAGCCCCCATGCCCAGGCACCTGCCCGGCAGCGCGACTCCCGCGCCGGAGCAGGCCGCAGCCGTCGCCCCGCTCGCGTCCCCCACTGTCACCACGCGCATCCAGAGCACCGAGGTGCGCACCGTCATCGAGCGCAAGCCCCCGGCCCCGCAGACCGCCGCCCAGTTCACCGAGTCCGACGAGGCCGCCCTCTCGGCCTGGAGCGCCTCCCAGCGGGTGAAGCCCCGCGCCCAGCGCCAAACCCAGGACCGCCCCCTGCCCACGGGCGTCAAAGGCGTCAACGAACTGGCGCTCTCCGACCCGCCCTCCCAGGTGGCCCGGGCTATGAACGCCAGCCCCGAGAGCCTGGCCGAAACCGCCTCCGCCCAGATCGGCAAACGCTACGCCGTGGGCGGCGAGAGCCCCAAGCGCGGCTTCGACTGCTCGGGCCTGACAAGCTACGTCTACGGTAAGGACGGCGTGGAGCTGCCCCGCAGCTCCCGCGAGCAGTTCCGCCACGGCCAGCCCGTGAACCGGGAGGATTTGCGCAAGGGCGACCTGGTGTTCTTCGGGAAGAAGGGCGTTCACCACGTGGGCATCTACCTGGAGGACGGCCGGTTCATCCACTCGGCCTCCTCGGGCAAGAGCGTCAGGGTGAGCTCCCTGGACGAGCCGGTCTGGAAGAACCAGTTCGCCGGGGCGCGCCGGGTGATCTGATCCCGCCTTTCCCCGGGCCTCTCCGCCCACCCCTCCCCTTGCCCGCCGGGCGGCGATGGCGTATCAAGGCCAGATGCTCGGATACGACGTCGTCATCATCGGCGCAGGGGCCTCGGGTCTGTTCTGCGCCCTCACCGCGGCCCGCAAGGGCTTGTCCGTGGCCGTCATCGACCACAACAACCAATCCGGGAAGAAGCTCAAGGTCACCGGCGGCGGCCGCTGCAACTTCGGCAACACCCGGGTGGGCCCTGAGAACTTCATCAGCGAGAATCCGCACTTCTGCGTCTCCGCCATCAGCCGCTTCGGCCCCCTGGCCTTCAAGGAATTCCTGGAGGACAACGGCCTGCACTCCGTGGAGGAGGACCACGGCCAGATGTTCTGCCGCGAGGGCGCGGTGGCCGTGGCCGACCTGCTGGAGAGGCTCTGCCGCGCGGCGGGCGTCTGCTTCTTCATGGGCGTGCGCATCAAGAACATCGAGCGCAACGGGGACTTCCGCGTCACGCACCCCGGCGGCACCATCCCCGGCAAGAAGCTGGTGGTGGCGGCGGGCGGCCTGGCCTGGCCGCAGGTGGGCTCCTCCTGCTTCGGCTACGGCGTGGCCGAGAACTTCGGGCTCCAGCTGGTGGAGCCGCGCCCCGCGCTCACGCCGTTGACCATGGGCCCCAGCTGGGCGCTCTCCTCCCTGTCGGGCCTCTCCCTGCCGGTGCGGGTCAGCTGCGGCGCCCAGTCCTTCGAGGAGGCCATGCTGTTCACGCACAAGGGGCTCTCCGGCCCGGCCATCCTGCAGATTTCCAACTACTGGCAGCCCGGCAAGCCCATCAGCGTCGACCTCTCCCCGGGCAACCCCGTGGACGAGGCCCTGGCCGCGGCGCGCACCACCAAGTCCCAGGTGAAGACGGTGGTCTCGCGCCTGCTGCCTTCCCGGCTGGCGTCGGCCGTCGTGCCGCCGGAGCTTTCGGCCAAGCCCGTGGCCCAGCTGCGCAAGGAGGAGGCCGCCATGCTCGCCAGGCGCATCGGCAACTGGGAGGTGACCCCCAAGGAGCTGGACGGCTACAAGAAGGCCGAGGTGACCGGGGGCGGCGTGAACACCAAGGGGCTCTCCTCCAAGACCATGGAGAGCCTCTGCTGCCCGGGGCTCTTCTTCATCGGCGAGATCGTGGACGTCACCGGGCACCTGGGCGGCTACAACCTGCACTGGGCCTGGGCCTCGGCCTACGCCGCCGGTCAGGCCCTCTAACAGCCTGTTGAAAAATTCCCGCTGGCTGGGTTGCCCCGAAAAAGTCAAACCCTCGCGTATGCCAACTACACATCGGCCTTGACTTTTTCGTGCGCCTTGCCTGCGGGCTTTTTGAACAGGCTGCAAAAGTCGATTTTTGCAACAGGCAGCTAAGCCGGGCAGCCGCCTCAGCGCCCCGGAGGGCCCATGGACGAGTACCTCCCCCTCTCCCAGCTGAACTATTTCCGCAACGAGATCGGGCTGGATGAATCCCGCCTGGCGGCCATCCGCCCCTACGCCGCCATGCTGACCGCCCACAGCGAAGCCGCCGGATCCTATCTGGGCGAGCTCTACCGCATGGTCATCCCCAAGCCACAGATGGAGATCATCACCGAGTATTTCGGCGGCACCCTGCAGGATTTCTGGTTCCGCTGGTACTCCCGCCTGTGGGACAGGCCCTGGGACGAGGACTTCCTGGCTGAGCTCTGGCGCCAGGGCGTCACCTCCGCGCGCATGGGCATCGACCTGCAGTACGTGATGCTGGGCGAGGTCAAGAGCCGCCAGCTCTTCCTGCGGGCCATCCGCGACGAGGTTCCCATGGAGATGCGCGCCCCCGTCGTCCTGGCCGTGAACGACCTGCTGGACCTGTGCCTGATCGTGCGCTCCAAGGGCCACGTGTACCACCGCTCCCACGTGGACCAGTCCCTGATGCAGGGCATCTTCCACCAGACCCGCAACCCTCTCACCGTGATCGGCGGCATGGCCACGCGCCTGGCCCGCAACGCTGACCCGGCGGTACGCGAGAGCGCGCACGCCATCCTGGACGAGGCCCTGCGCCTGGAGCGCATGACGCGCGACATCTCGACGCTGAACTCCATCGGCCTGTCCGAGCCTTCCATCGCCACGCTGGACGCTTCGGCCATGATCGGCGAGGCCCTGGAGGGCCTGCGCACCGGTCCCCTGTGGCCGCAAGGGCTCACGCCCGAGACCAGCCTGGACCCGGCCCACCCCACGCTCCAGGCCGATCCGTCCCTGCTGCGGGAGATCCTCAAGCAGGTGCTGGTCAACGCGCTGGAGGCCATGCCGCCCGAGGCTCCGGCCCTGCGCGTGGCCACCCGCGTGGACGCCGCCACGCCCTCGCACCTGAGCATCGTGGTCAGCGGCCCGGGCGCGCTCCCGCGGGACCAGGAGGTGGATGCGCTCTTCCTGCCCTTCAACTCCTCCAAGCCCCAGGGCACCGGCTTCGGCCTGCCCATCGCCCTGCTGGCGGCCCGCAAATGCCGGGGGCAGGTGAGCCTGGCCCAGACAGGGCAGGACGTGGCCTGCACCGTGAAGCTTCCCCTGGAACCCCAAACCTTCTACGCCGGGAACCCCCTCCGGCTGGACGCCTAGACACATGACAGAGAACAGTTGCGAGTCCTACTCCAGGCAGTACGCCCAGTTCGTGGCCAAGGAAGTGGTGAAGACCTCCACTGCCCACATCTTCGATGCCCTGCGCGCCGCGCTCGGCGCGCACTTCAAAGAGAACCCGGCCCCCGGCTGCGAAGCCCAGGCCGCCAAGGTGATGGAGATCCTCTCCGACGTGGAGTGCGCCTACTACAACGAGTTCAAGTTGCAGGAGGCGTTCGACGAGGTGCTGGAGAGGTAGTGATTCCCCCGTGCGGGATTTACAACCCCGTGGAAATCCGGCATCCAGTGCTGGTTTGCAACAATCCGACATTCACGTTCGAGGAGGCTCCATGAGCAGGCGTTTTCTGAGTGTTCTTTGCTGTCTGGCGGTTCTCGCCGTGCTGCCCGGCACGGCCATGGCCGCCAAGCTGAAGGTGGCGTTCGCGCTGGTCGGCACCGTCAACGACCAGGGCTGGAACTATGCCCATTACGTGGGCATCGAGAAGCTCAAGAAGCAGTTCGGCGACCAGATCGAGGTCAGCTACACCGAGAACGTGGGCGCTGCCGACGGCGAGCGCGTGTTCCGCCAGTACGCCCAGGACGGCTACAAACTGATCTTCGGCACCACCTTCGAGCACATGGACCCCATGCTCCAGGTCGCCAAGGACTTCCCCGACGTCTCCTTCGAGCACTGCTCCGGCTACAAGACCGCCCCCAACCTGGGCAACTACATGGCCCGCATCGAGCAGGGCGAGTACCTGGTGGGCTACATGGCGGGCCTGATGGGCTATACCAAGGTGGGCACCGTGGCCACCAACCCCATCCCCGAGCCCATCCGCGGCATCAACGCCTTCACCCACGGCCTGATGCGCGGGCTGGACGAATCCGGCACCAAGTACGACCCGGCCACCCTGAACACCGTTGTCTGGCTCAAGAGCTGGCGCGACCCCATCGGCGAGACCGCCATGAGCGAGGCCCTGGTGCAGCGCGGCTCCACCCTGATCCGCCAGATGGCCGACACCCCTGACGCCTCCCTGGCCGCCTGCGCCAAGGGCGTGCCCGCCATCGGCTACGGCGCGGACGCCGTGGAGTTCGGGGCCAAGTGCGTGCTGGTCTCCACCATCTGGAACTGGGGCGTCTATTACGAGAAGGCCGTGAAGGCCAAGCTGGACGGCACCTGGAAGCCCCAGGAGTGGTACGCCGGCTTCGACCAGGACGCCCTGCGCCTCTCCGCCTTCAACGAGAAGGTGCCCGCCCCCGTGCGCGAGAAGGTGCTGGCCGAGATGGAGAAGATGAAAAAGGGCGTGGACGATTCCTTCCTGGGCCCCATGACCGACCAGGAGGGCAAGGTGATGATCCCCGCCGGGCAGCGCGCCACGGACAAGGAACTCTACACCATGCGCTGGCTCTCCAAGGGCGTGAACGGCAAGCTGCCGGAATAACGGCCGCCTGCTTTATGCTCGCGACTTCCAAGGGAGGCCCTCCGGGGCCTCCCTTTTTTTCGGCCAGGCCCGCCCGTATCGGGCCGCCGTTTACAAGCGACGCCAAATGCTGCAACCAGAAGGGACCATACACCCAGGCGTCCCCCCCTCAGGAGGCTCCATGAGCACACCCTTCCCGCGCATCCTCGCCTGCTTGGCGCTGCTCGCCTTGCTTGCGTCCCCGGCCAGGGCCGCAGGGCTGAAGGTCGCCTTCGCCCTGCTCGGCACCGTCAACGACCAGGGCTGGAACTACGCCCACTACGAAGCCATCGAGAAGATCAAAAAGCAATTCGGCAACAAGATTGAGGTCAGCTACACCGAGAACGTGGGCGCTGGCGACGCCGAGCGCGTGCTCCGCCAGTACGCCCAGGACGGCTACAAGCTCATCTACGGCACCACCTTCGAGCACATGGACCCCATGCTCCAGGTCGCCAAGGACTTCCCCGACGTCTCCTTCGAGCACTGCTCCGGCTACAAGACCGCCCCCAACATGGGCAACTACATGGGGCGCATGGAGCAGGCCGACTACCTGGCTGGCTACATGGCCGGGCTCATGGGCTACGCCAAGGTGGGCACCGTGGCCACCAACCCCATCCCGGAGCCCATCCGCGGCATCAACGCCTTCACCCTGGGCCTGCTCAAGGGCCTCAAGGAATCAGGCACCGCGTTCGACCCCTCCAAGGTGAACACCGTGGCCTGGCTCAAGAGCTGGCGCGACCCCGTGGGCGAGACCACCCTGGCCGAAACCCTGGCCCAGCGCGGCTCCACCCTGATCCGCCAGATGGCCGACACGCCCGACAGCTCCCTGGCCGCCTGCGCCAAGGGCGTGCCCGCCATCGGCTACGGCGCGGACGCCGCCCGTTTCGGGGCCTCCTGCGTGCTGGTCTCCACCCTGTGGAACTGGAGCGGATTCTACGAGAAGTCGATACAGGCCAAGCTGGACGGCACCTGGAAGCCCCAGGAGTGGTACGGCGGGTTCGAGCAGGACGCCCTGCGCCTCTCCGAGTTCAACGCCAAGGTGCCCGCCTCCGTGCGGGAGAAGGTGCTGGCCGAGTTGGAGAAGATGAAGAAGGGCGTGGACGACTCCTTCCTGGGACCGGTCACGGACCAGCAAGGCAAGGTGATGATTCCCGAAGGCCAGAGGGCCACGGACAAGGAACTGCTGACCATGCGCTGGCTGACCAAGGGCGTGAACGGCAAGCTGCCTGACTAGAGCCCGAGAGAGGACTGTTCACAGGGGAGCCCCGCCGGGGGCTCCCTTTTTTTTAACTTTCTTCCCACATAGCCCTATGTGGGGTGAAATTTAAAACTACCTGCATACAATTCGGGGAATCTTGGCGCGGGACGCCAGGAAATAAACCACCCTCACAGGAGGACCCTCGAATGCTTCATTCCGTATCACCCGACGCCGGAAGACCCCGGCAGAGCTTCAAGGCCATCAAGCAAGGAATCATGACCATGCCCGGTATGGCTGAGCACCTTTGCGGCATCGACCTGGACGACGATGGCCAGCCGGATCTCTTCGTTCCCCAGCCAGGAGCCCCCTTCATCGGGTTCAGCCAGCCGCCGTTGAACGGTCGTGGGCAGCATCCCGCCGCGCGTGCGCATCGTGTTCGCAGGAAGAATGCCACGCTCCTGAGCACTCTGGCCGCCACCGACCCGCTGTTCGAACGCGTGTACCCGCTCGTCAAGGAGTACATCCGCCACCTTCCCGGCATGCTCGCTCAACACATGCTCGCCGCCGCGGACACGCACCCGGGCATGTTCCTGGAGCTCTACGAGCACATCCGCGACTTCGCCGAAACCGCCGGGCTGGCTTGCGCCCACAGGGTGGCCTCGCCCACGGGGGCGGGTTCCGGCCGCATGTTCCGGCCCGACAGCGCCTCACGCCCCAGTCCGCCGCACCTGGAAAGCGCGGGCAGCATCGACGACCGCCAGCCTGCCGCCACGCGCGGAGGCGAACTGGCCGAGCTCAAGGCGCGCGCCAGGTCGGGCAAGGCCCGCGACGGCGACCTGCTGCGCTACATCGAGCTGATGATGGGCACATAGCCGTCAGGTGTAAGCGCCTGCGTCCTTGGTTTGGATTCCGCCCGGCGGGAAAACCCGCCGGGCGGCACACGCAACACTCACCGCAATATACATGGGAGGTAACCATGTCAGACGATTGGAACCCTGAACTGAACAAAATGGCGGACGCCATTGAATTCAAGAACCCTTTCACGCTGGAGGGAACGCAGAGCGCCACCCCCGACCCACAGGACGGGAAGACGCCGCAGCCGGTCGCGCCGAATCAGCAGCCGGAGCAGAATGCCCCTCCCGGACAACAGAATGGCGAAGGCGCAGGCAAAGGCTTCACGCCGGACCAGGCCATGTTCGGGATGGCGCTGCTTGGTGGACAGGCAGGACAGCAGAACGGATTGGACATGGGGGCGATCAAGGACAAGGTGGGGGAGGCGTGGGAGAAGATGAAGGAGAATAAAGTACAGACGGCCTTTCAACTAGGGGGGGTCGCCAAGGCCGCAGACACCTATGGCAAATGGTACAAAGCGGCAACAACACAGCCGACGGATGCCTCCCCGCTCGGTGTCAAAATCATTGATACAAAGGATGAGGTTGAGTGGCGGTCCCGATCCCCCCAGGAAGTTGAACAAGGAGTTGGATCTGTTGCTTTGGCAACCGCAATTCCGACTGCAATTCAAACTCAAAATATAGGCTCAGGCAGCACTGCAGGATGGGTTGCTGGCGAGGTCCTCGCCAGACCTTTGCTGGAGAGAACCGAGACTCCCAAAAACCTCTACATCCGCAGGGGGGACATACAAAAGTTTGAGCAGGGCTTGGCTGATTACGGGAAGGCCGCTGAATCTTTTAGGGATGAGAATAACAAGCCCTATTGGGACTAGCTGTAATCTCAGAGAGGGCATTGCAATGAAGCAACGCCCTCTTTCACCAACAACGCCCTTCAAGTATTCGAGGAATCGCACCCCATGCAGCAGCACTCAGCAAAAAATACCACCTCACATCGCGCCAAAATTTATCTGGTCCGCTCTTAATTTTCTCGGGCATAACAACTCCAAAAAAGCATCTGCAGAACAGTGGGAGTTAACATCTGGGCAGGAAAAAGAACATATAGAGTATGATCGCGGCCAGGACTCCCTCAATCGCTTGATGGATCCAGTGGGCATACCGCTTTACTTCATCATCCGGGTACATCAACCACTTATACATGCCACCCAAACCCCCACTTAAATAATGCATACACGACTGCGATCGGCGCATTGGCGATCAGCAGCTTCACCCCTTCAATAGCCAACGCGTGGCACAAAGCACGACGGTTCATTGCTCACCTCACGACTCACAGGATAAGCCTTGCCCTACCAAGCCCCGGCCGGAAGGCCGAAAGTGGCTGCGCGGCAACGCGCAGTTCGATGATGCTTATACCATTACACATAATTCATTGCAACAACTGACAGCCCTCTGCTAGGAGACATCAAAATTGTCGGAAGCAATGCTGAAGTCGAATGGCGCCCCAACACGCCCCAGGAGATCGCCCGAGGGGCCGCTCACGCGGGGTTGTGGACAAATGCCCTGACAACTGCCGGGACCGGCAGCATCAGTAACGGCGGAGTAGCCCAGTTTGTAGTCGAAGACCTTACCGCACCGTGGGTGTTGAAACACACAGAGACACCGAAGGATTTCTATATCCGCAGATCGGACTTGCAACGATCCGAGCAGGACAGAATTGCGAACAATTCCCGGGTGGATTCAATCCGGGAGGAGAACAACAAGCCCTACTGGGACTAGTGCAGCCAAAAGCATGGGGGCATGGCAGAACATGCCCTCATTTTACTTGCACTTACCATTAATCAGCATGTTGACGCTGCCCCAGAATACCGTGGACATCCATAAATACGTAAATACATCATACCAGAATCTCTTGCCAGGAGTCAGTTCTTTTCTGTTCACAGGATACCTCAAATAAACATATTACGGAATAAAACAGCCAGGATACACAAGCCCCACAAAAAGAAAAGTTAACCCCATGATACACCCTATGGTTTCCCTTATTATACGACACTGTTTCTCCACGTCTTCCTCGGGAGAAATCAACCACTTAAACATGACAACCCACCTACACTTTTAATGTTATGTAGACTGCCGCAATCACCGCATTGGCGATCAGCAGCTTCACCCCTTCAATAGCCAACGCGTGGCACAAAGCGCGACGGTTCATTGCTCACCTCACGACTCACAGGATAAGCCTTGCCCTACCAAGCCCCGGACGGTGGCCGGAACTGGCTGCGCGGGAACGCGCAGTTCGATTACACTTATACCATTGTACATAATTCATTGCAACAACTGGCAGCCCCTAGCCAGAAGTCATCAAAATTGTCGGAGGCACTGCTGAAGTCGAATGGCGCCCCAACACTCCTCAGGAGATCGCCCGAGGGGCCGCTCACGCGGGGTTGTGGGCGAATGCCCTGACGTCAGTCGGGAGGGGAAGCATCAGTAACGGCGGAGTAGCCCAGTTTGTAGTCGAGGATGTTGCCGCGCCGTTGCTGCTGAAATACATGGATACACCGAAGGATTTCTATATCCGCAGATCGGACTTGCAACGCTCCGAGCAAGAGAGAATTGCGAACAACTCCCGGGTGGATTCAATCCGGGAGGAGAACAACAAACCCTACTGGGACTAATGCAGCCAGAAGCATGGGGGCATGGCAGAACATGCCCCCCTTCACTTGCACTTACCACTGATCAATATCGGTATAGCAAGCCAAAGCACTACAGAAACCAAAAAATAAACAGACGTGTCGTACCAAAACCTGCCTACCGGGGACATTTCTTTCCGGCTCACGCTTCACCTCCATTCACTATCAATGCAACATTAACATTTTGGATAAATATACCAGATACAAAGCAACACAACCCACATTGTATTTTTGACAATACGTGATATTTTCTGACAGTATACATCCACTTCGTCATCCGTGTACATCAACCACTTATGCATTTCAACCAAACCTCCATTTGATTAATGCATACACGACTGCGATCGGCGCATTGGCGATCAGCAGCTTCACCCCTTCAATAGCCAACGCGTGGCACAAAGCGCGACGGTTCATTGCTCACCTCACGACTCACAGAATAAGCCTTGCCTTCCAAGCCCCGGACGGGAGGCCGGAGCTGGCTGCGCGGCAACGCGCAGTTCGATTTCGCCTATACCGTTTTGCATAATTTATAGCAACAGCCACAACACTCTCAGCCAGGGCAGCCATCCCGAGCGCGCCCTCTCGCGCCGACTCCCCCCCGCCGCCCAAAATTTTCTCGCCAGCCCGCCCCCAGCGTCCCCTATCCCCTTTACATCCTCCCCGCCGTTTCATAGGACCCGGCAGGACCTTGCGCGCCCCCGCGCGCCCGGCCCTCAAGCACGCGATCATCGAGAGAGGCCCGTATGCACTACGAACGCCCCGTGCGCGAATCCGGCGAGAAGTACACGCTGCGCGTGGAAGGCCTGGATTACGACATTCTGCTGCCCTACGTCTGGCTGCCCGCCGACGGCGGCGAGGTGCGCATCGCCTCGCTGGACCTGGTGGGCCAGACCCGCCTCAACCAGGACATGGGCCGCCTGCTGGCCGCCAAGCTGCGCCCCCTGCTGGCAGGCGGCAAGAAAGTGGCCATCCTCGCCGCCGTGGAGAAGGCACTGCAGCTGGCCCAGGTCACCGCACAGGAGCTGGGCCTGGACGAGATCGCCGTGGCCCACAACCGCGTGAAGCCGCACATGGAGCCTGGCAAGCGCCCCGTGATCCAGGTGGGCGCGGACTCCATCACCAGCGGGGACAAGTTCCTGGCCCTCTACGAGCGCTCGCTCTCCATCGTCACCGAGGCCGTGGACGGCATCATCCTCTTCGATGACGTGATATCCACCGGCTCCACCATGCTGGCCATGCAGGCCCTGGTGGAGCAGGCCGCCCGCTTCGCCCGCCTGGAGCAGGCCCCGCCCATCCTGGCCATGGCCTGCGCTGCCGTTGAAGGCACGCCCGCCCTGCGTCCCCTGGTCTACCTGACCAGCCTGCCCACCCCCGTGAAGCGCGAGGCCTCATGAGCCTGAACCTGGAACTGGTGAACATCACCAAGCGCTTCGGGCCCACCCTGGCCAACGACCACGTGAGCCTCACCGCCCACGGCGGGGAGATCCACGCCCTGCTGGGCGAGAACGGGGCGGGCAAGTCCACGCTGATGTCCATCCTCTCGGGGCGCTACCAGCCCGACGAGGGCGAGATACGCCTCTCCGGGGAGCCGGTGCGCTTCACCTCCCCCGCGCACGCCCTGGCCAGGGGCGTGGGCATGGTGCACCAGCGCTTCATGCTGGTGGACGCCTTCACCGTGGCCGAGAACGTCTGCCTGGCCGCCGGGGGCTCCGCCATGCTGGACCTCAAGGCCGAGGCCGCGCGCATCCGCGAGCTCTCCGACCGCTTCGGCCTGGACGCCGACCCGGACCGCCCGGTGCACACCCTCTCCATGGGCGAGCGCCAGCGCGTGGAGATCCTGAAGCTCCTGCGCCAGGGCGCGCGCGTGCTCATCTTCGACGAGCCCACCTCCGTGCTGACCCCAACCGAGATCGAGCGTTTCTGCCAGGTGCTCAAGACCCTGCGCCAGGAGGGCCGGGCCATCGTCTTCATCACCCACAAGCTGGAGGAGGCCCTGGAGCTTTCCGACCGCATCTCCATCCTGCGCAGGGGCAGGCTGGTGGCCCATACGACTCCCGCCGAAGCGGGAGGCAAGCGCAATCTGGCGCGCATGATGGTGGGCCGCGAGGTGATCTTCGCCATCGACAAGCCCCCTGTGGAGCCCGGCCCCGAGGTGCTGCGCCTGGATGGCCTCACCGGCGGCGGCAGCGATCCCGCCCGCCCGGCCTTCTCGGGCGTTGACCTGACGCTAAGGCGCGGCGAGGTGCTGGCCGTGGTGGGCGTGGCGGGCAACGGCCAGACCGAGCTGGCGGAAGCCCTGGCCGGGCTGGCTCCGCTCACGGCCGGGAGCGTCGCCTTCGATGGCGCGCGCCACGAGGCCAAAGCCTGGACCGACGCCCCGAAAGACTCCCTGGCCTACGTGCCCGAGGACCGCCACCACGAGGGCAGCGTGCCCGAGCTCTCCATGACCCACAATTTCCTGCTGACCCGGCTCTCGGCGTTCACGCGCGGCCTGCTCCTGGACTGGACCGGGGGGGCCGAGGCCACGCGGAAGGCCATCGAGCGCTTCGCCATCAAGGCCGAGGGGCCGCAACAGCCCTCCGGCGAACTCTCCGGCGGCAATCTGCAGAAGCTCCTGCTGGCGCGCGAACTGAGCCGCCTGCCGAGCGTGCTCGTGGTGCAGCAGCCCACCCAGGGCCTGGACATCGGCGCGTCCGAGGACGTCTGGAAGAGCCTGTTGGAGGCCCGCGAGCACGCCGGGGTGCTGCTCGTCACAGGCGACCTCACCGAGGCCCTGACCCTGGCGGACCGGGTGGCCGTGATCTTCGCAGGGCGGATACTCGGCGTGGCCGACGTCTCCGACCCGGACCAGGTGGCCCGCATCAGCCCCATGATGGCGGGGGTGCGCCAATGAGCTGGCAGCGGGCCATGAATTCTCGGGCCATCGCCCTGTGGGCCTTCGCCCTGGCCGTGCCCCTGCTGGCCGGGGCCGCCGTCTTCGCCGTCATGGGCGCGGACCCGCTGGCCGCCTACTCCGTGATGTTCCAGGGGGCCTTCGGCTCCTGGGGGCGCTTCTCGGAGGTGCTGGTCAAGGCTTCGGCGCTCTCGCTCACGGGCCTGGC
Source organism: Fundidesulfovibrio soli (assembly GCF_022808695.1). NCBI lineage: Bacteria > Pseudomonadati > Thermodesulfobacteriota > Desulfovibrionia > Desulfovibrionales > Desulfovibrionaceae > Fundidesulfovibrio > Fundidesulfovibrio soli. Next base: position 115,766 of record NZ_JAKZKW010000003.1, on the reverse strand, counting down.
CGTGATCCTGGCGGCGCGCATGAACCTCTGGAACATCGGCTGCGAGGGCCAGCTGGTCATGGGCGCGGTGTTCGCCACGGCCGCCGCCCTGAACCTGGGCGACACCCTGCCCCCCGCCCTGATGCTGCCCTGCGCGGCACTGTGCGGCATGGCCGGGGGGGCGGTGTGGGCCTCGGGCCCGGCCTGGCTGCGCTCCCGCCTGGGCGTGAGCGAGATCATCACCACGCTCCTGCTCAACTACGTGGCCATTGCGCTCATGGAGCACCTCTATTTCGGCGTCTGGCGCGACCCGGCTGGCTTCGGCTTCCCCGGCACGGCCATGTTCGCCGAGGCCGCCCGGCTGCCGCGCCTGACGGGCACCCGCGTGCATCCGGGCCTGCTGGCCGGCATCGCTGGCGCGGTCCTGCTGGCCTGGGCCCTGGCCAAGACCCGCTGGGGCTACGAGCTGACCGTCATGGGCCTTGGCCCCAAGGCGGCCTCCTACGCTGGCATGAACGCCGCGCGCCGGGGCTTCTGGGTGCTCCTGTTCTCCGGGGCCATCGCCGGGCTTGCGGGCATGGCCGAGGTCACGGGCATCCACTACCGCCTGCAACAAGGCGTGGCCGTGGGCTACGGCTACGACGGCGTGATCGTGGCCTGCCTGGCCCGGCTGCACCCGGCCCTGGCCACACCGGCGGCCGTGGTGCTGGCGGCGGTGCTGGTGGGCGGCGAATACCTGCAGACGAAGATGCGCCTGCCCTCGGCGGCCAGCCTGGTCATCGAGGCGGCCCTGCTCCTGAGCCTGCTCTGGCTCCAGGTCAGGAAGAAGCGCTGACCGCCCGCGACGAAGTCCCCGCTGGCTTCGTTGCGAAGCAAAGCCAAACCCTCGCGTATGCCGGATACGCATCGGCCTTGGCTTTCTCCCGCACCTTGCCGGCGTGTCCCCGGCATGGACGGCTGATACCTGGCGGCAGCCAGTCAGGCTCTGCCGCCGGAACTTGGAAACGACGCCACGGCGTGATAACAGGCACCGCACAATGAACGACTTCGCATTCCTGCTCTCGCTGACCCTCAAATCCTCCATGGCCGTGCTGCTGGCAGCCCAGGGCGAGGTGCTCTCTGAGCGCGCCGGGGTCATCAACCTGGGGCAGGAGGGCATGATGCTCATGGGGGCCTTCATCGGCTACCTGGTGGGCTACCTCACGGGCAACGCGGCCCTGGCCTTCGCCGCCGCCGGGCTCGTGGGCTCCCTGCTGGCCTGCCTGCACGGCTTCTTCGCCATCCGCCTGGGCGCCAACCAGCTGCTCTCGGGCATCGCGCTTTCCATCCTGGGCGCTGGGCTGGCCAACTTCATGGGCCGCGGCTTCATCGGCAAGCCCGGGCTTCGCGTGGGCGAGTGGCCCATCCCCGTGCTCTCCGACCTGCCCCTGGTGGGCAAGGCCGTGTTCGGCCAGAACGCGCTGGTCTACGTGGCCGTGGCCGTCACCGTGGTCATGTGGTTCGCGCTTTCGCGCACGCGCTGGGGCCTCACCGTGCGCGCCTGCGGCGAGAACCCCACCGCCGCCGACGCCATGGGCGCGCCCGTGGTGCGCACACGCTTCACGGCCGTGGCTCTGGGCGGTTTTCTCTCCGGCATGGCCGGAGGCTACCTATCGCTGGTTTTCACCCCCGGCTGGAAGGAGGGCATCTCCGCCGGGCAGGGCTGGATCGCCGTGGCCATCGTCATCTTCTCGGGCTGGCGTCCCCTGGGCGCGCTGGCCGGGGCGCTGTTCTTCGGGTTCCTCTCGGCGCTGCAGTTCTTCTCGCAGGCCACGGGCTACAACGTGGTGCCGCTGTACATACTGCGCATCCTGCCTTACGTGCTGACCATCCTCACCCTGAGCTTCGCCGCCGCCCTGGGCAGGCGTGGGCGCGCGCCCGCCGGGCTCGGCAAACCCTTCTTCCGCGAGCACTGATGACACCCCCCTACGACCACCGCCTGCGCGTGCTGGACAACGGCCTGCGCCTGGCCACCGAGCGTCTGCCGGACTCCAAGAGCGTGAGCTTCGGCATCTGGATCGAATCCGGCTCCCGCAACGAGACCCCTGCCCAGGAGGGCATGGCCCACCTCTGGGAGCACCTGGCCTTCAAGGGCACCGAGCGCCGCAGCGCCCTGGACATCGCCAAGGCCCTGGACCTCTTCGGCGGCCAGTCCAACGCCTTCACCAGCCGGGAACACACCTGCTTCCACACCCGCGTGGTGGACACCCACCTCAGCGACGCCCTGGAGATCCTGGCGGAACTTGCGCTGGCGCCCACGCCCTCCGAGGATGACCTGGCCAAGGAGAAGGACGTGGTGCTCCAGGAGATCGCCATGGTGGAGGACGATCCGGAGGACAGCCTGATGGAGTCCTTCTGGCAGGCCAGCTGGCCCGGCGGCAGCGAGGCCCACTCCATCCTGGGCCGCCCCGAGACGGTGCGCGGCTTCACCCTGGAGGCGCTCGACGCCTGGCGCGCGGACCACTACCGCCCCCAGAGCATGCTGGTGGCCGCCGCCGGAGGCATCGACCACGACGGATTCCATGAGCTCGCGGCCCGGCTGTTCGGCTCCCTCGAACGCGGCGCCGCGCCCAAGGCCCCCCCGGCCGGGACGTTCGCCCCGGTGCGCTCCCTCAAGGAGCGCGACTGCGAACAGAGCCACGTGACCCTCAGCTTCGAGGCCATGGGCGCGTCCGACGAGCGCCGCTTCACCCTGGGCGTGCTCAACGCCATCCTGGGGGGCAACATGTCCTCGCGCCTCTTCCAGGAGATCCGCGAGCGCCGGGGCCTGGCCTACACGGTCTACTCCTTCGCCAACACCATGCGCACCCAGGGCATGCTCCAGCTCTACGCCGCCGTGGAGCCGGAGCGCACCGGCGAACTGCTGGAGGCCCTGCGCGGCGAACTGGAGCGACTGGCCGGTGGCGACGTGACACCCGCCGAACTGGAGCACGCCCGCGACCACCTGCTCTCCGTGCTGTATCTTTCGCTGGAGTCCAGCGAGGACCGCATGTCCCGCCTGGCCCGCAACCACCTGCTCCTGGGCCGCTTCGTCTCCCCCGAGGAGACGGCCTCCCGCTTCGAGGCCGTGACCCTGGAGGACGTGCGCGAGCTGGCCGCCGCCATCCTCAACCCATCCCGGGCGGGCCTGGGCATCCTGGCCCCGGGGATCGACCCCGCCTGGGCCGAGGCATTCAACCCATGAACGCCGCGGAATCCGCCGTCTTCACCGTCGGGGAGGGGACCCTGCGCATCGCCCGGGGGGACATCGCCTCCTGGCCCGCGCAGGCCGTGGTCAACGCCGCCAACGCCCACCTGGCCGGGGGCTCCGGCGTGGACGGGGCCATCCACAGCGCTGCGGGGCCCATGCTGCCCGCCGCCTGCCGGGAGATCATCGCCCGGCGCGGCCCCCTGAAGGCCGGGGAAGCCGAGCTGACCCCGGGGTTCGAGATGGCCGCGCAGTACATCCTGCACGCCGTCGGCCCCATCTGGCGCGGCGGGAGCCAGGGCGAGCCCGAGGCCCTGGCCAGGGCCTACCGCTCCTGCCTGGCGCTCTGCCGCGAGCACGGCATCGTCTCCGTGGCCTTCCCGGCCATCAGTTGCGGGGCCTACGGCTACCCCGTGGAGCAGGCCATGCCCATCGCCCTGAAGGAGGTTGCCGAGGGTCTCAAACGCGGCGACACCCAGGAGGCGGCCATGGTGCTCTACTCCGCCCAAGCCTATGAAACCTGGCTGGCTTTCGCCCGCCGCACACTCTAGGAACCTATCCCATGGACATTCACGGAACCACCATATTGGCCGTGCGCGACGCCTCCGGCGTGGCCATGGCCGGGGACGGCCAGGTCACCTTCGGGCAGGCCGTGGCCATGAAGCACACCGCCCGCAAGGTGCGCCGCCTCTACAAGGACCGCGTGCTGGCCGGGTTCGCCGGGTCCACCGCCGACGCCTTCACCCTGTTCGAGCGCTTCGAGGCCAAGCTGGAGGAGTTCTCCGGCAACCTGACCCGCGCCGCCGTGGAGCTCGCCAAGGACTGGCGCAAGGACAAGTTCCTGCGCCGCCTGGAGGCCATGCTCCTGGTGGCCGACGCCTCGGCCGTGCTCATCCTCACCGGCGCGGGCGACGTGATCGAACCCGACGACGGCGTGGCCGCCATCGGCTCCGGGGGCTCCTACGCCCTGGCCGCCGCCCGGGCCCTGACCCGCAACACCGAGCTCCCCGCCGCCGAAGTGGCCCGCAAGGCCATGGACATCGCCGCCGAGCTGTGCGTGTTCACCAACAACAATATCGTCCTGGAGACCGTGAACGCATGAGCACCCTGACCCCCAGGGAGATCGTCTCGGAGCTGGACCGCTACATCGTGGGCCAGAACGCGGCCAAGCGCATGGTGGCCATCGCCATGCGCAACCGCTGGCGCCGCCAGCAGATCGACCCCGCCCTGCGCGACGAGATCGCTCCCAAGAATATCCTGATGATCGGGCCCACCGGGGTGGGCAAGACCGAGATAGCCCGCCGCCTGGCCAAGCTGGCCGGGTGCCCCTTCCACAAGGTGGAGGCCACCAAGTACACCGAGGTGGGCTACATGGGCCGCGACGTGGAGTCCATGGTCCGCGACCTCATGGAGATCGGCGTGCAGCTGATCCGCCAGGAGGAGTCCGGCAAGGTGCGCGTGAAGGCCGAGAAGGCCGCCGAAGAACGCCTGCTGGACCTGCTGCTCCCCCCCTCCATGCGCCCGCAGAGCGGCTACTACGCCGACGCCCTGCCCCAGGCGGGCGCGGAGGAGGCCGGGTCCACCCGCGACAAGCTGCGCCAGCTCTGGCGCAAGGGCGCGCTGGACGACAAGCAGGTGGAGATGGAGGTGGCCATGCCCTCCCCCAGCGTGGAGATCATGGCCATGCCCGGCATGGAGGAGATCGGCGGCCAGTTCAAGGACATGTTCTCCAAGGTGTTCCCGCAGAAGAAGAAGACCCGCAAGCTCTCCGTGCGCGACGCCTACGAGCTGCTCATCACCGAGGAGTCCGAGAAGCTGGTGGACATGGACAAGGTCTCCGAGTCCGCCAGGGAGCGCGTGGAGCAGACCGGCATCCTGTTCATCGACGAGATCGACAAGATCTGCGGCCGCGACGGCAAGGGCGGCTCCGGTCCGGACGTCTCCCGCGAGGGCGTGCAGCGCGACCTGCTGCCCGTGGTGGAAGGCTGCGTGGTGAACACCAAGTACGGCATGGTCAAAACGGACCACATCCTGTTCATCGCCGCCGGCGCCTTCCACTTCTCCAAGCCCTCGGACCTGGTGCCCGAGCTGCAGGGCCGCTTCCCGCTGCGCGTGGAGCTCTCCGCCCTGGGCAAGGAGGACTTCCTGCGCATCCTCACCGAACCGCAGAACTCCCTGACCACCCAGTACGCCGCCCTGCTGGCCACCGAGAACGTCACCGTCACCTTCACGCCCGACGGGCTGGAGGAGATGGCCGTCTTCGCCCAGAAGGTCAACGAGGAGACCGAGAACATCGGCGCGCGCAGGCTCTACACCATCATGGAGACCATCGTGCAGGACCTCTCCTTCGAGGCCCCGGACCGCAGCGGCGAGAGCGTCGCCATCGACCGGGAATACGTGCGCGATAAATTGAAGGACGTGGCCGAGGATCGCGACCTCAGCCGTTACATCCTCTAGAGGACACAGACATGGAAAATACCGCCGCCAGCCAGGCCAGGATGCTGCTGGAGTCCCTGCCTTACATCCGCAAGTTCAGCGGGCAGACCGTCGTCATCAAGTACGGCGGACACGCCATGAAGGACGAGCACCTCAAGAAGAGCTTCGCGCTCAACGTGGTGCTGCTCAAGTACATCGGGGTCAACCCTGTGATCGTGCACGGCGGCGGGCCGCAGATCGGCCAGATGCTCACCCAGCTGGGCATCGAGTCCCACTTCCGCGAGGGCCTGCGCGTCACCGACGACGCCACCATGGACGTGGTGGAGATGGTCCTGGTGGGCCGCGTGAACAAGGAGATCGTCAACCTCATCAACCTGCACGGCGGCACCTCCGTGGGCCTCTCCGGCAAGGACGGCTGGCTCATCAAGGTCCGCAAGCTGGAGATGGTGCTCACGCGCGAGGACGCCCCGCCCGAGATCATCGACCTGGGCAAGGTGGGCGAACCCGTGAAGGTCAACGCCTCGCTCATCCGAACCCTCACCGACAGCGGCGTGATCCCGGTCATCGCCCCGGTGGGCGTGGACGACGCGGGCGAGACCTACAACATCAACGCCGACACCGCGGCCGCGGCCGTGGCCCAGGCCCTGGGCGCCAAGCGCCTGATGCTGCTCACCGACGTGGCCGGGGTGCTGGACGCCGACGGTGAGCTCATCGAATCCATGGACCTGCGCGAGGCCAGCTGGGCCATCCAGGACGGCGTGGCCAAGGGCGGCATGATCCCCAAGCTGCAATGCTGCATGGAGGCCGTGCAGTCCGGCGTGGAGAAGGCGCACATCATCGACGGGCGCGTTGAGAACTCGCTCATCCTGGAGCTGTTCACGAAATCCGGCGTGGGTACCGAAGTCACGATGAAGAAATAGGGGGAGGAACGCAGGAGGATGCCTCCGGCGGCCAAAGGGACTTCGTCCCTTTGGAATCCCTTACGGCTTCGCGTCGTGCGCGCTAACCGTTTAGATTTATCGTGCGCCGGCTTTGTCACAGTCATAAAGGACAAACCGAGCCGGGGAAGGATTGACTCCGTCCCCGTCCTGCTGTCGCCCTGAGACGTGCCGTCTTCGTCCTGTGCCGTCGCGGAGCGGGGACGGCGGATATTCTTCAAATATATCCGTCGGTCCCGCCCCGCGACGGCACCGGACGAAGACTACAGCACGAAATAGCCCCACTCCGCATTCGACTCAGCTTGAACGCAAAGCGGCCCCTGTTCCGACGAACAGGGGCCGCTTTTTCATACAGAAAGTCAGGAAGGCTAGTTCTTCGGCTCCAGCGCGGCCCCGCCGCACTCCGCGATGATCCCTTCCAGCAGGGCAGCCCTGGCCCCCGTGGGCGATTCGCCTTTCTCCAGCGCGGCGTTCATCTCCACGAAGTCCTTGTAGGGCATCTTGGCAACCATCTTCTCCAGCACGCAGTTGCAGTAGGTCTTGGCCTGCTTGTCCACCGCGGCCTCGCCCATGCCGGGCATCTTGGAGAGGGTGTCCTTGCTCGAATCCAAGCAGGCCACCGTGAAGTTCTCGCGCACCTTGGGCGGGTATTCGTCCTTGCCGCAGCCCGCGCCGAGCGCGGCAAGGGCCAGCAGCGCGGCGGCCGCCGGTCGCAGGCTCACTGCGCGTCCTCCCCGCTGGCCAGGCGCACGCGGTCCTCGCCGTCCATCTCCTTGACGTATACGTCCACCCGCTCCTCGCGGGAGGTGGGCAGCATCTTGCCCATGTAGTCGGCCTGGATGGGCAGCTCGCGGTGCCCCCGGTCCACCAGCACCAGGAGCTCCACCTTGCGGGGGCGCCCGAAATCCAGGATGGCCTCCAGCGCGGCCCGGATGGTGCGGCCCGAATAGAGCACGTCGTCCACCAGGATGATCTTGCGCCCGTCGATGCCGAAAGGGATGTCCGTCTGGTTGATCTGGGGTTGGTGCGCCAGGTTTGTCCAGTCGTCGCGGTAGAGGTTGATGTCGAGCTTGCCCAGGGGCAATTCGCAGTTCAGGCGGGCCTCCAGCAGCTTGCGCAGGCGCTGGGCCAGCTCCACCCCGCGCCGCTGGATGCCTATCAGGGCCAGCTCCGTGCACTCGCCGTGGCGCTCGAGTATTTCGAAAGCCAGACGTTCCAGCGTCCGGGCGACTTCCTTGCCGTTCATAACGATTTTCTGGCGCTTCATGACCATCCCGTCCGCATTGCGTTTTGCTCTAATTATCCGAATTCACCCGAACTGGCAAATGCAGGCATCACACATTCGTATTTGACTGCAACAGGGGGCAATCATACTCCATGCTGCAGAGCTTTAGCCTAAAGGAGACGTCTCATGGTCACTCTCACAGCGCCAGCAAAAGCGCAACTGGACAGCTACTTCGAGCAGAACGCCAAATCCGCCATCCGCATCTTCCTCACCAGCAGCTCTTGTGCGGGCCCGCGCCTGACCCTGGCCCTGGACGACGCCAAGGACGGAGACTCCGTGCATACCGTGGACGGCTACGACTTCATCGTGGAGAGTGAGCTTTTCACTGAAGCCAAGCCCCTGACCGTGGATTTCTCCTGCTCCGGGTTCCAGGTGGAATCGAGCCTGAAGCTCTCCGGCGGCAGCTGCGGCGGCTGCTCCTGCTCAGGCGGTAGCTGCTCCTAGCAGCATTCTCCGCGCTTCCCGCCAAGCCTACACCCGGCGCGTATCCGACGGCGGGCATCCATCCAGCGATGCCCGCCGTTTTCTTTTTCTCCTGACCATTGCCACGGCTGCGGCGTCCATTGCCGAATCTCTGAGCCATACCGTCCAGTGGCGCGCCGCTGTTTCGCCATGATGCCGGGCGGCGAACCCGGCCCGCACCCCGCCTGACCGGTGCCGAACAAGTTTCGCGCACGTTGATTATTTTATTTCTCAAGATGCTCACAGGTGCTACGGGGCAAGAGAACTCAGAATACCGAGCATTGCCACATCCAATAATGGACATAGGAATTTACAATATTTGACAAACCGGGACCCCGGAACTATCTATTCCGGGACCCTATCATCCCAGGAGGCTCCCATGTTCACGCTTACTGAGGCTGCCAAAACGCAGCTTGACTCCTACTTTGCGGACAAGGAGAAATCCCCCATCCGCGTGTATCTCTCCTCCGGTGGCTGAGCTGGCCCCCGGCTGGCATTGGCTCTGGATGAGCCAAAAGACAACGACGACGTTTTCGATGTTCAGGGCTACAGCTTCATCATTGAAAAAGAGCTCATGAGCAAGGCCCAGCCCATCACCATCGACCTGACCTACATGGGCTTCCAGATCAATTCCAGCCTCGAACTCGGCGGCGGCGGGTGCGGCAGCTCCTGCTCCAGCGGTTCCTGCGGCGGACAATAACAGTACCGTATAGACGGCACCCGTCCAGGATCTGTTCTCTACAGCCCGGACACGCTGCGGCAACGGACAGCCCGTGGTGGATGTTGCCAGCGAATAGCGCCTCTAGGCTTTTTGACGCGGCGCCCACAGGGCCCCCCCGCTTTTCTTTGCCGCCCCGGCACATGGTAAGGTGCTTCACCTTCGTAAACAATTGGCGTATGAGCGGAGTGAAAGACGTCTCTGCATCCAGGAGCTGACATGTCCGGCAAAATCCTTATTGTCGACGATGAAGTGCATATCCGTATGCTCTTGGAACAGACCCTCGAAGATCTTGAAGAAGAACACGGGATTCAGCTGCTTACCGCTTCCAACGGCGAAGAAGCGCTGGCGATCATCAAGCGCGAGCATCCCTCCATCATCTTCCTCGACATCATGATGCCCAAACTCAACGGCTACGAGGTCTGCCGCAGAATCAAGGGCGACGCCGCGCTGAACAGCGGCGCCAGCATCGTCCTGCTCACCGCCAAGGGGCAGGAGGTCGACCGCAAGCAGGGCCTGGAACTTGGCGCGAAGCACTACATGACCAAACCCTTTGACCCGGACGAGGTTCTGAGCACAGCCCGCGCGCTGCTCGGCATCCACAGGTAGTACAAGCCGGAGTATCCGTTCCTCATGGTTCTGCGTCGTTTCCTCCGCAGCTTCGACATAACTCCGCTGCTCACCAAGGCCAGGTCGCTCCTGGAGCCTGGCTGGGGCATTGCCGTGGTCCAGGCGGGGCGCATGCACGCCTCACTCGGCCTCGACGAGGAGCACCTCCAGCATGCGGATGCCGCGCGCTTCAGCGCGCCCTTTGTCTCCAACGGGTGTGTGCTCGGGCATGTGATCGTCGCCGAGAAGGACGGGCCCCGCTCCCACCGCGCTTCGAGCAACGCCCAGCAGGTGGCCGAGTTCGTTGCCGCCAGCCTGGAGATGCTCCTCCATCAGGACGACGCGCGCCGGGCCCTTGCTTCCGACACCCTGCAGAAATACCGCGAGCTTTCCCTGCTGCACCGGGCGACCGTGGGCCTCAACGCCTCGCTGCGCCTGCGCGACGTTGGCCGTGCGCTCATCGGGGAGTGCTCCTCCGGCGCACTGCCCACGGAAATGGGCATGATCTTCCTGCGCGACAACGACAGCAACTCGCCCGTGCCCATCGCTTCCTTCGGCCCCGCCGAGGAGCGGCACCTAGAGCGTTTCCTTTCCAGCACCCTTTTCCAGGACCTCATGCGCACCGGCAAGGGCGAGATCATAAGCGACCTCGTGGCCGACCCACGCTGGCACGACGAGGTGCCCGGCATCACCTCCATCCTTGCCGTGCCCATCGTGGCCGCTGAAAACCGCGTGGGCCTGCTGGTGCTGGCCAGCGCCCGCGACGTGGCGCTGGAGGCCAACCACCTCCAGTACGTGAACACCTTGGCTTCGGTTGCGGGCACGGCCATGGGCAACGCCGTCCATTTCGAAAGCATCCAGACGCTGCTCAAGGCCCTGCTCCAGGCCCTGGCCACCGCCATCGACGCGCGGGACCTCTTCACCGCCGGGCACTCCCACCGCGTGGCCCGGCTTGCCGTGGCCCTGGCCAAGGCCGTGCACGAGGACCACTTCCACTTTCCCCGCGTCTCCTTCGACGACTCCGCGCTCACCGAGATCTACTATGCCGGGCTGCTGCACGACGTAGGCAAGATCGGCGTCCGGGAGCAGGTGCTCACCAAGTCCACCCGGCTCCCCAATGACCAGATGGACCTGATCGGGATGCGCATGGCCCTGCTCTCTGAAATATCCGGCGCGCCCTGGAACGCGGATTTCGAGATGCTCAAGCGTATCAACTCCTCCGACGGCCTCACCCGGGAACAGGCCTCACTGGTGGTCGAAGTCGCCAAGCAGGAGCTGAACGCCTACGGCCTCGCGATGCCCATCCTCTCGGAAGTCGAGACCCTTGCCCTGCTCCTGCCGCGGGGCAACCTGCTGCCCGAGGAGCGCAAGGAGATCGAACGCCACCCGGCCGAAAGCTACCGGATCCTGCAGCACATCCCCTTTCCCAAGCGCATGCGCGACCTGCCCGAGATTATCCTCCAGCACCATGAGCGCCTGGACGGCTCCGGCTATCCGGCCGGACTCAAGGGCGACGAGATTTCGCTCATGGCGCGCATCCTGATGATCGTGGACATCTACGACGCGGTGACCATGGAGCGGCACTACAAGCCCGCCCTGCCCCGCGAGGAGGCCCTGCAGATCCTCCACCGCGACGCGGCCCAGGGCAAGCTGGACCAGCAGCTCGTGGCCGTCTTCGCCCGCCACATAGAGGCCATCGAGCGTGAATCGCAGCGGATGGCCCAAGAGCAGGATTTCGATTCCCTGTCGGTCACCACCACGAAGTGATCTCCCAGCCTCAGATTTCCATCAGCCCATTCCACACAGGCCACCAAGGCCAGAAGCACTACAGGAAAGACCATGCACAGCTTCGCCAGCGACAACAATTCCGGCGTCCATCCTGACATTCTGGGGGCCCTGGCCGCCGCCAATACCGGCCACGCCCTCGCCTACGGGGACGACCCCTGGACGCAGGCCGCCGAGGCCTCCTTCCGCCGCGTATTCGGGGAGGATTGCCAGGTGTTCTTCACTTTTCTTGGCACCGGGGCCAACGTGCTTTCGCTGGCATCGCTGACCCGGCCCTATCACGGCGTGGTTTGCGCCGAGACCGCGCACATCAACGTGGACGAATGCGGCGCGCCCGAGCGAAACTTGGGCTGCAAGCTCTTCGCCCTGCCCCACGACCACGGGCGCATCACCCCGGAGCGCATTCAGCCCGTGCTGCATCACCTGGGCAACCAGCACCACAACCAGCCCAAGGTGATCTCCATCACGCAGTGCACCGAGTTGGGCACCCTCTACTCCCTGGATGAGATCAAGGCCTTGGCGGATCTGGCCCACGCCAACGGCATGTTCCTGCACATGGACGGCGCCCGACTGTGCAACGCCGCCGCCGCACTGGGCGTTGGCTTCAAGGAGATGACCGTGGATTGCGGCGTGGACGCCCTGAGCTTCGGAGGCACCAAGAACGGGCTCATGTACGGCGAGGCCGTGGTGCTCTTTCCGCGCGCCCTGGCGGCTGGAGCGGGCGAGGCCATGCGCTTCCTCCGCAAGCAGTCCATGCAGCTGGCCTCCAAGATGCGCTACGTCGCCGCGCAGTTCACCACCTTGTTCGAGACCGGGCTCTGGCTGACCAACGCCCGCAACGCCAACGCCATGGCAGCCCTGCTGGCCCGCGAGGCCGCCGCGATGCCCGGGGTGGAGATCACGCGGCCGGTGCAGGCCAACGCCGTGTTCGCCCGCATGCCGTCGGCGGCCATCGATGCAGTGCAGAAGCGGTATTTCTTCTATGTCTGGAACCCGGAACCTGCGGAACGGCCCGAGGTGCGTTGGATGTGCTCCTTCGACACCACCGAGGCCGATGTGCGCGGCTTCGTGGACGCCCTGCGGGAGGCGCTAGCCCCCTGCTGATCCCATCCGCCGCGAACGCAAAGCGATAAGGGATTCCAAAGGGATGAAATCCCTTTGGCCGCCGGAGGCTTCTTCACCTGCCAGTCAGCCTGGTGTGAAAAGTGCCTCCGGCGGCCAAAGGGCTGCGCCCTTTGGAATCCCTTTTCCGCTTCGCGCCGCACTCAGGCGCGATTGATGCTGAACGGGAAGGCTAGAACTTGCTGCGGTCCACCACGGCGGCGGTCAATTCGGCCTCGCAGCAGAGCTCGCCGTTGACGGTGGCGGTGCCCTTCATCTTCCAGAGGCTCAGCTTCTGCTTCACGTCCGAACAGGTGAGCGTCAGCTGGTCGCCCGGCACGACCGGGCGGCGGAACTTGGCGTTGTTGATGCCCGTGAACATGAACAGCTTGTCTCCGAGCCCCTCGCGGGAGAGCGCCAGCAGCAGCCCGCCCGCCTGGGCCATGGCCTCCAGCTGGAGCACGCCGGGCATTACCGGTTTGTCGGGGAAGTGGCCCTGGAAGAACGGCTCGTTGAAGGTGACGTTCTTGATGGCGGTGAGCGAGATGTCCTTCTCAAAGGCAAGCACGCGGTCCACCAGCAGGAAGGGGTAGCGGTGCGGCAGCAGCTTGAGAATCTCTGTGACGGGGATGGGCATGTCGGCCATGTCGCCTCCTATGGGTAAAAAAAAGGCGGCCTCCGGGAGGAAGCCGCCTGATCATGAAGATTGAAGGCTACTTGCCGCGCTTCGCCGCGGCGTCGAAGTCCTTGGTGATGTCGGCGGTCAGGTCGGTGCCGGCGGCGGAGAAGTGCACGGCACGCTTTTCGATGATCATGGAATAGCCGTTCTTCTTGGCGTAATCGCCGACGACCTGCTGGAAGACCTTGAACAGGGGTTCGAGAACCCTGGACTGCTCCTGGTTCATCTGCTGGTTGAAGTTGTTCTGGTCATCCATCATCTTCTTGAACTTGGCCTCGATTTCGGCCTGGGCCTTCTGCTTGGCTTCGGCGGAGAGGGTCACGCTCTTCTTGCGGAAGTCCTCGTCCATCTTCTTGAGGTCTTCGCTCTGGCGGGTGAGTTCCTTCTGCTTGGACTCGGCCTTGTTCTGCAGTTCCTGCATGGCGCGCTTGCCGGCGTCGGAGTTCTGCACCACCTCATCGGAGCTGACGACACCGATCTTGTCCGCGGCCCGAGCCATTGCCGGCATGGCCACAACAAGGCATGCAAGCAGCACATATTTCAGCAGGTTAGGCATTTCTCGTTTTCTCCTTTGTCTGCAAATCTTTTCACACGGGACAATTCTTCGTCGCATTGGGGCACGGCGATGCTCACATACCCTTTTGCCGAGAAAGTCAAGCCATTCTTAGAAGGTCTGCCCCATGGTGAAGCCGATCTGGAACGGGTTCTGGTTATGCTGGATGTTGTCGAGCGCGTAACCGGCTTCCACGCGGATCAGGCCCAGGGGGGAGTGCCAGCGCACGCCGCCGCCCAACGACTTGACGAACCAGAGGTTCAGGCCGTCGCGCATCCGGTAGATGGAGTTGCCCGCGTCGAAGAAGCCGACACCGTAGAGGCCGTACTGCTTGGCGATGGGGAAGATGTACTCCAGGTTGGCGAAGTACGAGGTGTCGCCACCGATAGCCTCGTTGGTGCGGTGGTCGTGCGGGGTGATCTTGTCGGTCTCGTATCCGCGGATGTTGTTGATGCCGCCCAGGAAGAAGCGCTCGAAAACCGGGATGTCGCCGAAACCGTTCTGGTAGAGCACGCCGATCTGCGTCCTGAAGTGGAACACCGTCTCCAGAGGCAGAGGCTGGTAGAAGTTGAAGCTGTAGCTGGTCCTGACGAAGCCGCGGTCGCCGCCCAGGCCGGCGTATTCGACGTTGAGCTCGTTGATGGTGCCCTTGGTGGGCTTGGTGCGGCTGTCGGAAGTGTCGCGCGAGGCGCCGACCACCACGGCGCTGGTCCAGTGGATGCCCTTGGACTCCTGGATGATCGTGGCCGCATAGGGGTTGGTGTGGTACACGTCGTCGCGGGTCAGGCGGTAGTCCCAGTTCAGGGTGGTGAACTCGCCCACGGGGTAGCCGAAGCGGATGCGGGTGCCCTGCGACTGCTTGTAGAAGTCGGAGTAGCGGCGGAAGGTGCTGAACACGTCCGCGCCGGCGGCGAGGTTGGAGTCGTAGACGTGGGGGTTGGTGAAGCTCAGGACGAAGCGGTTGGTGATGCCTGAGATCATGCCCTGGAACTGCACGTCGTAGCCCTTGCCGAAGAGGTTGCGCTCCTGCACGGAGCCGCCGAAGAACACGGAGTCGTAGGTGGAGTAGCCCACGCCCGCGGAGATGGAGCCGGTGTTCTTGTCCTTGACCTTGACGCGGATGTCCACTTCGCCGGGGTTGTCGGTGGGCACGGTCTCCAGGTCGACCTTTTCGAAGTAGTCCAGCTTGTTCAGGCGTTCGTTGGAGCGCTTGAGCTTGGTGCCGGAGAAGAGGTCGCCGTCGGAGAGGCGCACCTCGCGGCGGATGACGTTCTCGCGGGTGCGGTCGTTGCCCTCGACCACCACGCGGCGCACGTAAACCTTCTGCCCCTTGCTCAGGATGTAGGTCACGTCGACGATCTTCTCGTCGCCGCGCTTCTGCATGTCGAGGTCGGTCTCCGCGAAGGCGTAGCCCATGTCGGAGTACGTCTCGTTGAGCTTGGTGATGTCTTCGCGGACCACGGAGCGGTCGAAGTAGTCCTTCTTGGTCGCCAGGGTGTTGAGCTTGGTGAGCTCGCGCAGCTTCTTCTCTTCAAGGAGCAGGTCGCCCTTGTAGTTGACGTTGCCGATCTTGTAGCGCTCGCCCTCGGAGACCTGGAAGGTCAAGTAGATGCCGTCGCTTTTGACGTCCACCGTGGGCTGGCCCACACGGGCGTCGATGAAGCCGCGGTTGGTGTAGTAGTTTTCGATGGCGGCGGAGTCGCGGTCGAGCAACTCCTCTTTAAGTACGCCGGTCTGCATGATCCAGGAGAGGAAGTTCTTCTCCTTCAGGGCCATCTCGTCCTTGAGGTCGGAGGCGGAGATCTGCTTGGCGCCCTCGATGGTGATCTTCTTGATGTAGAGCTTCTGGGTCTCGTGGATGACGATGTTCAGGCGGGCCAGGCGGGGATCGGTCTGCTCCAGCTTGTACTCGACGGTGGTCTGGTACAGGCCTTTCTTCTTGTAGAGCTCGCGGATCTTCTCCAGGTCGTCGGCCAGCACCTGCATGTTCAGAACCGAGCCGGCCTTGGTGCCCATGGCCTCGAGGATGTCGTCCTTCTTGATCTCGTCGTTGCCGAGCACGCTCACGGCCTGGATGCGCGGCTTCTCCTTGACCACGAAGACCACGCGCTTGCCGCCGCGGACGTCCTCCGTGCGGATCTGCACGTCCTCGAAGTAGCCCAGTTCGAAAAGGCGTTTGAGGTCGTCGTTGACGGTCTTGGTCTCGAAGGGCTCGCCCACCTGCGTCTTGACCTTGAGCAGGATGACGTCCTTCTCCAGGGCGTTGTTGCCCTCGACGTCAAGCTCGACCACCTTGGCGCCGGAGGCACCCGCAACGGAAGAAGACGCGGAGGCTGTTGCCCCGGCCGGGCGGACCTTGCCCGCCAGTTCGTCAACGGCGGAAGGCAGGGACAGCATGTCCGGGCGGGTGACGATGATCTGTTGCGGCTCGCCGCCCGTGGCGGCCACGGTCTTGGCGTCGATGGAGATGGTGTCGCCCATCTGGTTGAGCGTGCCGTACACCGCCATGGCGGCCCCGGCAGCCTTGGCCGCGGAGCGCGCGGCGGAGGCGGAGTCGACGGGCTTGGCCTTGGCGGAAGCGCCCACGACGCTCACGCCCTGCTCGCGCAGGCGCTCGGTCAACAGCTGAGTGATGCTCTTGGAAAGCGAGTCCTTGCCGCTGGGGGCATTCACTGCGAAAGGCAGCACCAGGACCTTGCCGGCCCCGGACTGGGCCATGGCCGCACCGGAGAAGCACAGGAAAATCGTTGCAAGGAAAGTGAGGATCAGACCGGTACGGTTAGGGCTGCGCATAGAGTTCTCCGCCATGCAGTTCCATCCGCCGACCCATGAGCCGGGCCAGGTTGTGGTTGTGTGTGACCACTATGAGGGTCATATTGAGTTCACTGTTCAGTTTCGCCAGGAGTTCTCCGGCGCGCTGGCCGGTCGATTCATCAAGGTTTCCCGTCGGTTCGTCAGCCAGGAGAACCTTGGGCCGCATCAGGATCGCCCGAGCGATGGCGGCCCGTTGCCTCTCTCCGCCGGACAGGGTTGTTACCCTGTGATGCAGCCTTTGTTCAAGCCCTAAAAGCCCCAAGGCCGCAGAGGCCATATCAAAAGCCTTTTCTTTGGGCTCTCCCGCTATCAGCGCGGGCATGGCCGCGTTCTCCAGGGCCGTGAATTCGGGCAGCAGGTGATGGAACTGGAAGACGAACCCGATGTCCTTGTTGCGCAGCTTGGCGGCGGCGGCGGGCTTGAGCCGGGTGATGTCCTGCCCGTCGAACTCCACCATGCCGCGCGTGGGCGTGTCCAGCGCGCCCAGCAGCTGCAGCAGCGTGGACTTGCCCGAGCCCGACGACCCGAGGATCGCCAGCGATTCCCCGGGCATGATCTCCAGGTCGATGGAGCCCAGCACCCGCACGGCCTCGGCGGGGCCCTGGTAGTCCTTGCCCAGGCCTATGAGGCGGTAGATCGGCTCAGTCATGGCGCAGGGCCTCCACGGGCTTGAGCGAGGCCGCCTTGCTGGCCGGGTACAATGTAGAGAGGAAGCAAAGACCGAAAGCCGTTACACCGATGCCCACCAGATCCACCCAGTTGAGCAGCACGGGGATCGTATCCATGGGGTAGACGTCCGCCGGGAGCTTGATGAACTGGAAATGCTTGATGGTCAGGGCCAGGCCGATGCCCAGCGCGTAGCCCATCACCGTGCCCACGGCCCCGATGATGCACCCCTGGAGCAGGAATATCCTGCGGATGGAGTCCGCCTGGGCGCCCATGGACATGAGTATGGCGATGTCGCGCGTCTTCTCCATGACCAGCAGCACCAGGGAGGTGATGATGGAGAAGGAGCCCACCAGCACGATCATCAGGAGCACCACGAACAGCCCGGCCTTCTCCAGCTTGAGGGCCGCGAAGATGTTGCCGTTCATGTCCACCCAGGTGCGGGTGTAGTACGGCATGCCGCCCAGGGCCTGGCTGATGTCCTCGGCGATGCGTGGGGCGTCGTCGGGGTCGTGCAGGCGCACGTCGAGGTAGAGGGCCGAGTCGGGCTTGAAGCCGAGCATATCCTGGGCCGCCCCAAGGGAGACGAAGGCCGAGGAGGAGTCGTACTCGTACATGTGGGTCTTGAACACGCCCACAACCTGGAAAATCTTCACCTTGGGGGTGAAGCCCACGGCCGAGCCGCGCAGCGAGGGGGTGAGCACGTTCACGGTGGAGCCCAGGCCCACGCCCATGCGCGCGGCCAGCTCCGAGCCCAGCAGGATGCCGGGCACGTCGGAGGGCTTCTCCAGGTCGTCCACGGCGCCGAAGACCATATCCTTGTGGATGGCCAGCACGGCCCGGGCCGAGGCGGGGTCGATGCCGCGCAGGATCACCCCTTTAGGGGCGCCAGCGCGAGAGAGCATGACCTCGGCGTAGATGATGGGCGTCACGCCGGAGACTCCGGGCACCTTGGCCACCTTGGCCATCTGGGCGTCGTAGTTGCGCATGGCCCCGCCGGTGACGCCGGCGATCACATGGGAGGACAGGCCCAGGAGCTTGTCCCGGAATTCGGTGGAGAACCCGCTCATCACGGCCATGACCACGATGAGCGCCGCCACCCCCAGCCCCACGCCCAGCACGGACATGAGGGAGATGACGGAGATGAAGGAGTGCTCGCGCTTGGTGAGCAGATAGCGCAGGGCTATGAACAGCTCGAATTTCATTCTGTGGCTGCGCCCTCGGGCTTGAGCAGCGGGAACAGGATCACCTCGCGGATGGAGGCCGAGTCGGTGAGCAGCATCACCAGCCGGTCGATGCCGATGCCCTGCCCCGCCGCCGGGGGCATGCCGTACTCCAGGGCGCGCACGTAGTCCTCGTCCATGTAGTGGGCCTCGTCGTCGCCGGCGGCCTTCTCGGCCACCTGCTCCTCGAAGCGCAGGCGCTGGTCCACGGGGTCGTTCAGCTCGGAGAAGGCGTTGGCCATCTCGCGCCCGGTCATGAACAGCTCGAAGCGGTCCGTGATCTCGGGGTTGGCCTCGTTGCGGCGCGACAGCGGCGAGATGTCCGTGGGGTAGCCGTAGATGAAGTGCGGCTGGATGAGCTTGGGCTCCACGAAGAGGTCGAAGAGCTTGGCCTGGAGCTTGCCCAGCTTCTCGCCCTTGAGCACCTTCTCGCCGTGCTTGAGCACGTGGGCCTTGCAGGCCTCGTAGTCGGTGTAGATCTCGGGGGGCACGCCGCCGACCTTCTCCAGGGATTCGTGGAAGTTCATGCGCTGCCACGTGCCCACGGTGAGGTCGATCTCCTGGCCCTGGTAGGTCACCTTGGTGGAGCCGCACACCGCCTGCGCCAGGCGGGCGAAAAGCTCCTCGGTGAGGTCCATGAGGTCGTCGAACCGGGCGTAGGCCCAGTAGAACTCGCACATGGTGAATTCGGGGTTGTGCTGGGTGGAGATGCCCTCGTTGCGGAAGTTGCGTCCCACCTCGTAGACCTTCTCGAACCCGCCCACCAGGAGGCGCTTGAGGTACAGCTCGGGGGCGATGCGCATGTAGAGCTGCAGATCCAGCGCGTTGTGGTGCGTCAGGAACGGCTTGGCCGTGGCGCCGCCGGGGATGGCCTGCATCATGGGCGTCTCGACCTCGACGAAGCCCCTCTCATTGAGGAAGCTGCGCAGCTCGGTGACGATGCGGGTGCGGACCTTGAAGATCTCGGCCGTGCGCGGGGTGACGATTAGGTCAACGTAGCGCTGGCGGTAGCGGATCTCCACGTCCTTGAGGCCGTGGTATTTCTCGGGCAACGGGCGCATGGACTTCGAGAGCAGGCGCACCTCGGTGCAGCCCAGGGTCAGCTCGCCGGTCTGGGTGCGGAAGAGCTTGCCCACGCAGCCGACCACGTCGCCGGTGTCGAACTTCTTGAACACGGAGTAGGCGTCCACGCCCAACTCGTCGCGGGTGGCGAAGCACTGCAGCTTACCGGAGGCATCCTGCAGGTGGAAGAACGTCACCTTGCCGAAGGAGCGGTGGGCCACGATGCGCCCGGCCAGGGCGAAGGTCCTCGGCGGGTCGGCCTCGGCCAGGGCGGCCAGGGCGGCCTCGTCGGCGTCCTTGTATTTCGTCGCGGTGACGCCGATGTCGTCGGTCTTGACGAAATCGTTGGGGTAGAGCGGGATGTCTCCGTCAAGGAGCTGGCAGGCCTTGGCCACGCGGTTTTTGAGAACTTCGTTGAGTTCGTCGCGGTTGGCCAGGGCTTCGAGCAAGGGGTGGAACCGCTCGACCTTGTCCGATTTCACGGGCAATTTGAAATCGCGGCGGCGGGGCTTGTCTTGGGATGCCAAAGGGATCACTCCGTGGTCGTAAAGAGAAGGTCGGATCGAATCCGGCTGAACTATGACAATTCCACAGGAGCGTCAAGGAAGCCGGAAAGTTCCAAAAAAAGTGGTTGACGCCGGGCCCCCTTTCACTTAGACGTTCTTTCCGCCGCGACGCGGCTCTGTTCCCCGGTAGCTCAATCGGCAGAGCGGGTGACTGTTAATCACTAGGTTGGGTGTTCGAGTCACCCCCGGGGAGCCACGAAGAACGAGGGTTCCAGACGCAAGTCTGGAACCCTTTCTCGTTTGCGCACATGTCATGCCTCAGGCCCGGGTTGCATGCATTGAGGGGCGCAAAACCGCGCCCCCGCCGTTGCCTCACGCATGCGTCCACAACGCTCCCCACGGCCGTCCGAAAGCGCCGCGTTTCAGGGTATGGTTCCGGGACACACGTCGCTGGTGTTGAATGCCTCGTCGTATTCGCTCCACACCAGGGTCACGTCGACCAGAAACTCACTTTGCATGCCAAGGTATTCCCGCAGGCAATACGGGCACTCGTACAAGCTCTGGAACCTGCCGTTCTCGTGCGGGCCCTCCTTGTACTCAAGTTCCGCCTGGCAGTTGGGGCAATTCTTACGCACCCTCCGCGACGAATCGCTGGAGTCCACCCTCCCCGACCGTATCGTATAACGACCGGCATTGCCTTTTATATTGCGCATTTCCCCCCTCCGCGTAGCCGCCTGCCACTGAATTCCGCCGGGACCGGGGGGACAGGGCGCGATCTGCCCCGCCCCCGAATTCCCGGCCGGCTTTACTGCGCGCCCTTAGGCTTGCTCGTTGCCGGTTTATAGGACTTGGCCTTGGCCTGAGCGCTGCGCTGGCAGGCCTGGTATACCTGGGCGCACTGAGCCTTGGGGCCCAGTTCTTCCCCGGCCTGGCTCAAGCAGGTCATGTAGGTCCGCCTGCACTGGCTTGAGTCCAGCACCGAGTCCCGGGCCTCCTGGGCCTCCTGGGCTGCCTGGGCCGCCTGGGCCGCCTGGGCCAGGCCGGCCGAAGGGGCGCAGAGCAGCGCGGCGGCCAGCGCCACGCCCGCACAGAATATTTTCATGGTCCGCGACATAATCAGTCTCCTTTGCTCGAAGTGTTGCATCTTCGTCCGCACCTTGCGCCGTGCGGCCACCGGATAGGCGGCCGCACGGCCGCAATCCGGGCTACTTGT
Source organism: Fundidesulfovibrio soli (assembly GCF_022808695.1). Taxonomy (NCBI): domain Bacteria; kingdom Pseudomonadati; phylum Thermodesulfobacteriota; class Desulfovibrionia; order Desulfovibrionales; family Desulfovibrionaceae; genus Fundidesulfovibrio; species Fundidesulfovibrio soli. The sequence goes on along the minus strand of NZ_JAKZKW010000003.1, from coordinate 94,511 downwards.
CGCCCATCAACAGCGGCAGCCACCAGAAGTACACGGGGCGGTACACCGACATCGGCCGCATCATGTCGTGCTCTTCATGTTCGAGGATGTGGCAGTGCCACACGTATTCGTGCCCGAAGTCGACAAGCGGGTTCTTGAACCTGTCGAAGGGCAAGGAACCGTTCCTCGGGCGGATGCTGGGCTTGAGATGGAAGGGGACCTTGGGAAGGTTGAACCGCATGGCCACGGTGGTGTTCTGGCCGGGGAACATCTTGACCGTCTCCTTCCAGCCCATCTCGTTGGGGTCTATGGGGATGCTGTTTCCGGCCCAGTCCGTCCTGGCCACCACCTGCACGCTGAACAGGTGGAAGTGGATTGGGTGGACGTCGCCGGTGTTGTTGACCACCGTCCAGACCTGGCTGGAGCCGGCGAAGGCCTTTTCGGTGATCTGCTGGTCGTAGCCGAAACCAGTCATGAAGACGCCCTGGTTGTTGTAGTGGAGCTGGTTGGTGCCGAGCCTCTGGAGCAGGCGGCCGTAGTCGTCAAACTCCTCGTTCAGCGTCTTGATCATGTTGGCGAAGCCGCCCACCGTGACGGACCTGTTGTTCACCGGAGTCCCCACCGGGACGACCGGGCCCGGCTGGGACCTGGCGTACACCCCGGGCAGCCCGGTGACAGGGTCGGCCAGGTAAGCCTTGATGGCCGCCATGGTCGTGGTGAAGGCAGGATCCGCTGCCGCGCTGTTCACCCGGAATTCCATGAGCGTCCTGGTGTTGGGGCCCTTGCCGACCAGGGTCGTGGGCGCGCCGCCCATGTTCAGGCCCGTTGGGGAGAAGTCGGGGTCGCCCGTGAAGTAATCGTTGCGGGGATCACCCATGGGGGCGGGTGCGGCCATGTCGCTATAGAGAATCAGCCGGGTTCCGTCCGGGATGCCCGAGAAGTCGATGAGAATGTCGGCGCGCTCCGCAGGGGCCAGCCAGAGGTTCCACTGCACGCCGTCCCACTGCTTGGGCGGGTTGGTGTTCAGCTCAGTGTATGCCGGCAGGAAGCCGGATTCGTTGGCGATCTGGAGGAAAGTCGGCGGGGCCACGGCCAACGGCGTGACGGGGGTGCCGGGCAGCACCGGCTCGCCGTTGTTGCTGGGGTCCTCGTAGTAGAGCTGCAGGTTGTAGTTCCTGGCGTTGGAACCGTTGAGGATCCTGAAGCGGTACACCTGGGGCTTCACCTCGCGGTAGGGGTATGCCGCGCCGTTGATCACCGGGGTGTCGGCGAAGAACTCGGGCACGCACGAGGGGGTCGGCAGGGGTTCGATCACGTTCGCCACAGGGGGATAGACCCACTTGCCGTAATCCACGCGGCCGCTCGGCACCGGGGCGCCGGTGGCGGGGTCCTGGTTGGTTTCATAGACATGGGGGTACCACAGCGAGCCCACGGTCTGGCCCCAGTCGGGGTTGAGGGTCCAGGACGGGTCCTGCGTGGCGATGTCCGCGGCCACGAAGGTCTTGTCCTGAACGATCAGCGGGATTCCGTAGCCAGGCAGGATGCCGTTCGTGATCATGGCCTGTTCTTCATTGTCCGTGATCAGGTACGGCGCGGCCAAGCCGACGTAGGGGTTCACGCGGGTCATGGCCACGAAGTGGTCGTGATACCAGAGCAACCTGGCGCTCTGATCGTTGGTGTAATAATAGGTCGCCTCCCCCGGGCCTGGCGGGGGCATGTCCGGGACTCTGGCAAAGCTCGGCCCGCGTTGCCCGTCGGGCGTGAACCACTGGTGGGGCGTGCCGTCGCTGATCCAGGGGCTGAAGCCGCCGTGAAGGTGCACCACCACGGCGTTCTGCGGCAGCATCCCGCCCATGAGGGTGCTGTCCAGAGGCAGGAAGAAATTACCCGCAGGCAGGGTGTTGACGTACTTGATGCGCACCGCCTTGCCTTTCTGGGCCACGATGAGCGGCCCGCCGAATTTCGGGGCGTTTGCCGGGTTGGTGGTCAGGTCCACATATCCGCGGAGCTTGGTGCCCAGCGGCATCTCGCTGTGCATGACCTGCGTGAACTGCTGGATGCCTATCGTATAGTAGTCGCAGTTCGGGCCGTAGGGCTGCGTCGGATCTGGCGTGGCGAGGGGTATGTCGGGCAACGGGTCAATGAACTTCGTGAGTATCGGGCTTTGAGCGAAACCGTATGCACGGGCGGATTCGAGGCCGCCGCTTAAGGTGAACTGCCAGGGAATCAATGCCGTCAGGACCCAAGCCAGGGTGGTCACGGCCAGCCTCAACCGACTGTCTTTCAATGCACGTCGCATAGCCTCCTCCTTCATGTGCCTGAACGATGCCCCGGGTGAGACATGTACGCAGAGGTCGTGGAACAGGCATGCCCATAGGGGTTTTTGGTATCTTACCCTATTCATGTAACATTTAGATCTGTCAATGAAATAATTTTTTGGCATATTACTAATTATTACACCGCTCAAGACGAAGCATCATGCTCTCCATTTTCGCTGCATAAAATTTTCTTATACTTTGTAAATCGTTATGATTCGCCTGCATTTGCCCCCTGACGGCAATCAGCAACAATTTTTTCTCTGTCCGCCCAACCGCATACAGTCATTGATCATTTTACAATGCATCGGGGCCAGCGCCCCGGATCTGCTGACGGGAGGCGGCTTCGTCGCTCCTGATTCACGGAGGAACAGAACGGCTAGCGGCGGGGTAGAACGGCTGGAAGCCCCACGCTGGGCCTCCGGACTCCACTCCCCCCGGGGCACCATCTTTGGCTGAACAGGCCTGGGTCATCGTCTGCGGCAAATCCGCCCAAAGGCCCGGAGGCGAAATGAAAAAGGCCCCGTCCAGTGAAGGACGGGGCCAGCGGGTTGATCCAATTGAGCTTTATGTGGTTATTTGAGGGATGTCGTGGCCAAAACAGTAGAGCGTATGGTTAACCCATGTTGCGTTATGCCGTGGCTGCATATGAGCCTATGGCCTGTTGTGCTCTACTTCATGAAATGCTGTTCATCTTCTGTCTGGCCCAATGGTATCGCCTCCGTTGAGGTTGCACCAACATTCGCCTGGACACGGCTTACATATATGCCTGACCTCAAAAGTTGTCCAGGGGGAATCACGGCCCGGATGCAATGGAAAATTATTTCCAACTTCCGGCCCGGTTCAGGTGGCGCAGGAATCGCCGCAGTAATTCTTGACGAATTGGCCGATCTGCGTGGAGAGATGTACGCACTCCCTGCCCTCCAGGCAGTTCCTGGCGTCTTTGTGCTCGATGTAGGTGTCGAGCCTGTGGCCTCCTCGGGAGATCGCCACCACCCAGGCATTCTTGGCGGCGTCATCCCTCACGGCGAGGGACAGGTTGTAGCGTTCGAATTCCGGGTAGAATGCCTTGATCCTTTCGGCAAGGATGTCCGCAGTCACGTGCATGCCGCACCTCCTGGAGCAGAATTGCCGCCAATGTAGCACGCCCTTTCATTTGCGGGCAAGTACGGCTCCGGCTGACTCCATTTCAGCCCGCGCCCGCCCCCTGCATCAGGATGCGCAGCCCGGCCAGGGCCAGGGCCACGGCCAGGCTCTTCATGATCCAGGCGGCGTTGATGCGCCGCGAGAGGTGCGCGCCCACCTGCGCCCCGGCCAGCACGCCTATGGCCAGGTAGATGGTGCGTTGGACTCCCTCGTGGAACGATCCGGTGAACACGTGTGTCAGGGTGCCAGCAAGGGCCATGCAGGCCAGCACGAAGTGCGAGGTGGCCGTGGCCACGTGCACCGGGAAGCCCAGCACGCAGACCATGGCCGGGACATGGATGATCCCGCCGCCGATGCCCAACAGGCTGGAGAGAAAACCGACCCCGACGCTGATGCGCAGGCCCGTCTTCATGTTGAAGCAGTAGTCGTAGGTCTCGCCGGAGCTGTCCACCAGGTGCCTGTGCGCCGCGTTCGGCGGGCAGGCCTCCTTGCCCTTGCTTTCCAGTTGGCGGCGCAGCAGCAGGTAGAGCGCCCCTGCCACCAGCAGCGCCCCGAACAGCACGTCGAAGGCCCTGCGCGGGAAGGCGTGCGTGGAGAGCGCCCCGAGCACGGCCCCGGGCGTGGCCGCCAGGGCGAAGCGCCAGCCCGAGGCGTAGTCCACGCGCTTCATCACGGCGTAGGCCTCGGTGCCGGAGGCCGCGTTGGCGAAGACCACGGCCAAGGAAATTGCTGTCAGCAGGGCCGGATCGTCGTGGGGAAAGAGCATCAGCAGCACGGGCATGAGGATGAAGCCCCCGCCCGCGCCGATGAGGGTCCCGAAGGCGCCGGTGCCCAGGCCCAGGGCGATGAAACCCAGGGCCGTCAACAGGTCATGCTCCTGCATCGCCGCCTCCGTCCGGGTTCCCTGGCCGGTCTTCAGGCCGGGCCTGGGCCGGAACCGGACGCCTGGCCCAGACGTTGACCTGCACGTCCATGGCCGGCCCTCCCCCCCCGCTCAGGTAGGGCTCGTTTCCGGGCCAGATGTTCTCCAGGTAGTAGCGGAAGCCTCCCCCGGCCAGCAGGGCCAACACGGAGTGCAGGTTCTGGGGCAGGTGCCGCCAGCAGTGGCACTCCACAAAGGCGAAGCCCACCTTGCCCAACTGCCCGGCGCAATCCGCCAACACCTCGGCTTCCGCGCCCTCGATGTCCATCTTCAGGAAATCCACCCGCGCAAGCCGCTCCAGCACGGCGCGCAGGCGCACCGACTCCACCCGCCGCCCCTGGCCCACGCCGAGCACGGAGCCGCCCTCCGCACCCTCGGGCACGAAGTCCACGCCGTCATCGTGAACCCACACGGCCCTGCGGACAACGGGCACGTGGGCAAGGCCGTTGGCGGCCAGGTTGCGCTCCAGGTAGCCCGCGATGCGCGGGTCCGCCTCGAAGAGCAGCAGTTTGGCTTCGGGATGGCGGGCGGCCAGGTGCAGTGCGCTCACGCCGATGTTGGCCCCGCAGTCGATGATGACCGGATCGCGCCGGGAGCACGGGAAGTCGTAGATGCCCTGCACCACGATCTCCTTGAGCTGGTAGAGGCAGCTCAGGGCGTCGGGGGTCTCCAGGGTCCAGCCCATGTAGCGGATGCGCGCGGGCTTGCCGCGGGGGTGATCCTTGTAGGCCTCGTAAAGGCGCTCCAGTTCGGCGCGGGGTGTGGAGATCATCAAGAGCTCCGCTGTGCGTATGCGGTTGCGGCGGGCGCCCGGATGGGGGCCGCCATGCCTCCAGGTACGTCATGGCCCCCGCCCGCGTCCAGCCGCATGTTCGGGCCGTTTGTACGGGCCGTATGTAAGGGCCGTTTGTCCGGGCCGTTTGTCCGGGCCGTTTGTCCGGGCCGGAGCGCGCGCCAAACAAAGCGGCCCCGGACCATGGGGTCCGGGGCCGTTTCATTCATCTCGGAGCGCGTCATACCCTGCGGGCGTCCCCGCGGGTCGCTCCGGCGCTATTCGTTGCCGGCGGCGTGCATGCGGGCCAATTCCTGGGCGCGGCCCTTGGCCACCACGGCGCGGTAGGTGCTCACGTCGATGAGCTGCAGGGCCTGGTTGGGGCAAGCCTCGACACAGGCGCAGACTTCCTTGCCGTTGCCGGCGCGCCAGGCTTCGCACAGGTCGCACTTCTTGGCGGAGCCGCGGTTGGTCTTGGTGGAGCCGGGCATCTCGCCCTCGACGCCCACTTCGATTGCGCCGAAGGGGCAGGCCATCACGCACATCTTGCAGCCCACGCAAAGGGACTCGCTGATGCGGACCATGCCGTCTTCCTGGCGGATGGCGCCGAAGGGGCAGGCGTGGGCGCAGGGGGCGTCCTCGCACTGGCGGCACTGAAGGGGGTACTTGTACTTGTCCACCTTCACCACCTTGATGCGGGAGATGACGGGGATACCCTTCTTGCGGGCTTCCTTGGCGGGCATATTGATGTGCGCGCTGACGCAGGCGCTTTCACATTTCTTGCACCCGATACATTTGTCGGGGTTGGCGAAAACGACGGAATTCTCGGATTGCTTTGCCATGGCTATGCTTCCTGGTTTGGACGTTCGACCTCAATGCTTTTGACAAAGAGTTCACGCCCTGTTTCGAGCGTGACGAAGGAGTTCGTACAATCGGGGCATCTCAGGAGCCTTCCGGCCTTGCGTGCCGTCCCCCCGCAGGAGGTGCACCTGCCGGTGGCGGGCTTCCTTTCGACCACCATCCGCGCGCCGTGCGCCAGGGTCCCTTCGGAGAGCATCTCGAAACACGAGCGAAGGGTTTCCTCCTCGACGCAGGCCAGCTCGCCGATGCACATGTCCACCTGGACGATCCTTCCGCCCTGCCCTTTCCTGGCCGTATCTTCGGCTATGGCGATGATGCTCGAGGCCAGGGAAGATTCATGCATTGCTTCGGTCTCCAGGTATCCCACGCTCGGCGTGGCTGCTCTTGAGAAAGCGTTTACAGGAGCCCGACGGGCAAGACTGTCAGCCGCGCGACAAAACCCATTATTTTCACAATGTCAGCGCACGTAATCTTCCCTTGGCGCGCCCCATTGCAGACGCCGTCGCCCGCACTGCACATAAAACACAAAAAAATACAGCAAGTTGCACCTTCGCTCAGCTACGCGGCTGAACCCCGGCCCGGAGGCCCTGAGCGAAGAAAAATTAACCCGGCCTTTCCCCAACGAAAAAGCCGCCCCGGAGGGCGGCTTTCGTGGTCTGGCGCGGGCTTCCCGCGATCAGCGCTCTGTGCAGCTGATGCAGGGGTCGATGCTGTTGACGATGAGCGGGATGTCCGCCACCTGACAGCCCGTCATCATGGTCTGGAGCGCTTCCCAGTTCATGTAGGTGGGCACGCGCCATTTCAGGCGGTGGGGAGTGTCGCTGCCGTCGGAGCGCAGGTAGTAGAACAGCTCGCCGCGCGGGGCCTCGGAGCGGGCCACGGCCTCGCCCTCGGGGATGGCCACGAACTGCTCCAGCTCGGTGGGGCCTTCGGGCATCTGCTCCAGGCACTGCTCGATGAGGCTCACGGAGTCCACGGCCTCGCGCAGGCGCACCAGCGCGCGGGAGTGCACGTCGCCCTTGGTGTCCCACTGCACGTCGAAGTCGAGTTCCTTGTAGGTGCAGTAGGGGGTCTTCTTGCGCACGTCGTAGGCGATGCCGGATGCGCGGGCGACCGGGCCGACAACGCCGTAGCGGCGGGCGTCGGCCTCGGGCAGCACGCCCACGCCGGTGGTGCGCTTCAGGATCAGCGGGTCGGTGGTGTAGATCCCGTAGATCTCCTCGAGATGGGGCTTCAACTCATCCAGCTTGCCCCGGATGAAGGCGTTCATCTCGGCGTCGATGTCGTAACGCACGCCGCCGATGGTGCAGGCGCCCAGGTTCATGCGGTTGCCGTACACGCCTTCCTTCACGTCCTGCATGATCTCGCGCACTTCCATGGCGTGCATGAACAGCGAGTCGAAACCGATGAGGTGGGCCATGATGCCCACGTTGAACAGGTGGGACGCGATGCGCTTCACCTCGTCGGCGATGACGCGCAGGTACTGGGCGCGCTCGGGCACCAGGATGCCGGCCAGGTTCTCAACGGCCATGCAGTAGGTGGAGGGGTGGCTGTTGGAGCACAGCGAGCAGACGCGCTCGGTGAGCACCACGTTCTGCAGGTAGTTGCGCTGCATGGCCAGGGACTCCATGCCGCGGTGCACATGCCCGGCCGAGAGGCCGAGCGACTCCACGGTTTCGCCCCTGACCTTGATGTCGAAGTACATGGGCTCTTCAAGAGCCACATGCAGCGGCCCGATGGGTAATGTATACGTGCCGGACATTATTGAGCTCCTTTGGCCCAGTCGGGCATCTCGGTGCCGGCGTAGACCTTCTCCCAGAGGGTCTTGGTGCAGGCGCCGTTCATCATGGTGGAGAGCGGGACCAGACGGTCCAGGGCGCCCTGCTCCACGTTGGTGTCCAGGAAGAGGCGCACCGGGTTGGGATGGCCGGTGACCTTGATGTCGTAGAGCTCCATGAACTCGCGCTCGTGCCAGTCGGCGTTCTGGAACCAGCGGGTGATGGAGGGGATGGTGTCCTCGTCGGTGGGCAGGGACGCCGTCACGGTGACCACGGTGCCGTCCAGATCGAAGTGGTAGGCGATCTCCCGGCCGGGGTAGGTGGCGTACTTGTCCACCCTGTAGGCGGTGATGACCATCAGCCGCGCGCTGACGCCCGCCAGGGCGGCGGCGGCGCGGGACAGGCCGTCGTTGTCGGCCAGGCGCACCCAGCCGAAGGAGTTTCCGTTCAGGTCCTTGTTCCAATAGACGCTGTCGGGCCCGAGAGCCTTGTTCAGGGCGCTCTCCAGGGCCTGCTTGGCGATTTCGTTCATCTCGCTTCCTCCACCCGGATGACCTTCCGCGAGGCGGCGTGGTTGGCCAGGGTTTCGCGCTTGCATTTGGGGCACAGCATGAAGCGCTCGGGGTAGCGCGCGCCGAGCTTCTCCACGATGGCCGCGGGTCGGGGCTGGATCGTGGCGCCGCATTCGGCGCAGGAGCCCAGCTTCACGAACTTGGTCTCCGCGAAGGAGTACATGTCCTCGCCCTTGTGGGAGAGGTGCCAGTCGTTGGTCATGCGGATGGCCTTGGTGGGGCAGTAGTGGGCGCAGAGGCCGCAGTAGGTGCAGCTGTTGTGCCACACGCGGAACTCCATGCCCGAGCCGTCCTCGGCGGCGCGGAACTGGATGGCTCCGGCCGCGCAGACGTGGCGGCAGATGCCGCAGAGGATGCACTGGTTCTCGTCCAGCTCCGCGCGGCCCCGGAAACGGGCCGGGGTGTAGGTGGGCGCGAAGGGGAACGGGTCCGTGCTGGGGCCTTGCCGCAGGTTGCGGACGAGTACTTTCAGGAACGGGAGCATGTGCCCTCCTCCAGGCGCTTGCGCCAGATTTCGAGGGCCAGGGCCACGCCCTCGATAATGGCGTGGGGGCGGGGCGGGCAGCCGGGAACCACCACGTCGATGGGGATGTACTGGTCGATGGGGGAGTTGACGGTGTAGCTGTCGCGGTACACGCCGCCCGAGATGGGGCAGGCCCCGCAGGCCAGGGTGACCTTGGGGTGCGGGATCTCGTCGTACACGCGCAGCACCTTGTCGCGCACGCGGGAGGTCAGCGGCCCGGAGATGAGCACGATGTCCGCGTGGCGGGGGCTGCCGCAGTATTTGCAGCCCAGGCGCTCCACGTCGTAGCGCGGGATCAGGGCGACGGTGGCCAGCTCCACGTCGCAGCCGTTGCACGAGCCGGCGTTGAGCCGGTAGAGCCAGGGCGAGCGGGGAGCGATCTTGTTTATGAACTTGTTCAGCATGCTATCCTCTCTCGTCTAGCGCAGCATGTAGGCCAGACCCAGGCTCACGAGCGCCAGGGGCGAGGTGTATTTCACGAAGAAGGCGAAGCCCTGCTCCAGGCGCAGGCGGCCGGTGGAGGCCCGGAACACAGTCACGGCCACCAGCATCAGCGCCAGGCACTTGAACAGGTGCCACACCAGGTTCACCAGCACGTTGCCGCCCAGCCCGTTGGGCATGAACAGCGCGACGACCAGCTCCACCACCACGACCAGCTTCACGGCGCTCATCAGCTGGAACATGGCCAGCAGCGGACCCGAGTACTCGAGCAGCGGCCCTTCGATGACCTCGGGCTCCGCCTCGGGGATGTCGAACAGGCCCGAGCCCATGGTGCCGGGGATGAAGAGCAGCATGGCCACGAAGGCCGGGAGCATGATCGGGTCGAAGATCATGGGTCCGTGCTGCATCTGGTAGTTGATGATGTTGTCCAGGGCGAACATGCCGCTGCCCGTGCCGCCCACGCGCACCGCCACCGCCAGGAAGGAGGCGATCAGCGGCATCTCGTAGGCGAACATCACCACCATCTCGCGGGAGAAGCCCAGCGCGCCGTAGGGCGAGCTGGAGGCCGACCCCGCGATCATCAGGGCCATGGCCGGAACTGGCAGCAGGTACAGGAGCACCAGCAGGTCCTTCATGCCGGTGACGCCGTTCCAGACGCCGCCGATGGGCATGACCGCCGCGGTGAGCAGCACGCCCGAGAGACCCAGCACCGGGGCCAGCTTGAAGGCCACCTCGTTGGCGGTGTGGGGGATGAGGGTTTCCTTGATGGTCAGCTTGAGCACGTCCAGCGCGGGCTGGTACAGCGGCGGGCCGACCCGGCGCTGCAGGCGCGCCACGGCTTTGCGGTCAACGCCCTTGAGCATCAGCCCGGCGGCCAGCGCGAACAGGCCGCCCGGGAAGATGAACATGGCGAATGTTGCTTCGAAGAAACTAGTCATGGCCTCCTCCAACGCGCTTGGGAGTGAAATAACCCCGACTCATGCGCGCCAAGAGCTCAAGGGGCGCGGCGTACAGGTTGGACGCCGCAACGTTGGTCTGCTGGGCCGTCACGCTGGTCTCGCCGCAGAGGTGGATGGCGGTGCGGCGCACGGTGCGCGTGGCGTACCGGGCGATCAGCCACACCGATCCGCCGGACAGGGCGATCATGAAGCTCAGCAGGGTCATGTCGGAAGCGCCGGTGCCGGAGAGGATGCCGGAGAGGCCCACGTCCAGGGGCACGATGCCGAGGCTCTGCTGAATGGAAGCGATTGGGATCAGGGCGATGCCGGGGAACACACCCGTAAGGATGCACAGCCCGGCAAGCGCCATTATGGGAGCACGCATCGCCAGCCCCACTTCATGTGCATGCGCGGCCTTGGGCGAGAGCTGTCCGAAGAAGGCCGAATGCATGAACTTGAGGAAGTAGGCCAAGGTGATGACACTCGAGAGAATGGCGATGATGGCCAGAGTCATCTCGCCCTGATCGATAAGCGCGTAGTAGATGGTCAGCTTGGAGCTGAAGCCGTTGAACGGGGGCATGCCAGCCACCGAGAACAGCGCCACCGCGAAGCACAGGAGCGTCATGGGCATTTTGCGGCCGATGCCGCCGAGTTCCTCCAGGTTGTGGGCGTGCGTGGCGAACATCAGCGCGCCGGCGCAGAGGAACGCCAGGTTCTTGAACAGCATGTGGTTGAAGAAGTGCAGCATGCCGCCCGTGACGCCGAGCGGCGTCCCGAGGCAGATGGCCAGCACGATGTAGCCCAGCTGGCTGACCGTGGAGTAGATGAGCATCTCCTTGATGCCGGTCTGCAGCAGGGCCTGGATGGCCGCGTAGATGATGGTGATGCCGCCGATCCACGCGCCCACGTACATGGCGGTGTCCAGGGCGGCGGCGCCGTCCACGTTCACCCCGCCGGCCAGGCCCCAGCGCAGGAAGAGCAGGCCGAAGGGCGCGCTCTTCAGCAGCATGGAGGAGATGTAGCCGGAAACAGGGGTGGGCGCGGTGGGCGGGTGCATCTGCCAGTCGATGCGGATGGGTAGCATGGCCGCCTTCATCAGCATGCCCAGGCCGATCAGGCACACGCCGGTCATCCAGGCGGAGGGCGGCAGGGTGTTCAGGGCCTGGACCACCTGCTCGAAGCCGTAGCCCCCGGCGGCCCGGCCGACCAGCAGCACGCCCAGGAACAGGAAGGAGGCTCCGGCCACGTTGAACAGGAAGTACTTGGTGCCTTCCTTGAGCGCGGCGGGGCTCTCCTCGTGGATGATGGCCAGGAACAGCGGCCAGGAGCTCATGATCTCCCAGAAGCAGAAGAAGGCCAGGAAGCCGGTGGCGGTGCCCATGCCCACCAGGCCGGCGATCATGGTCAGGAACACGGCGTAGAAGCGCCACTGCGTGTGGCTGTGGCTCATGTAGCCGGTGGAGTAGTACATGTTGCACGCGCCGGTGAGCAGCACCAGCAGCGCGAAGGCGAACTGCAGGCTGCCCCAGCTGCCGGACTGGGCCAGCAGCACGATCACGGCAAGGACCAGGCTCGCCGTGGCGGCCAGGCCCGCGCGCTTCATGTCGGCGCGCAGCACGATGGCGGCCACCGCGCCCAGGAGCGGCAGGATGACGGGCAGCGCCCAGGAGACGGTCAGGTCGGGCAGCGCGGCGTGAGCGCCGGGGAACAGGGCGTCGGCCGCCGGGGTCACCAGGGAGAGCCAGGTCTGGGGGAAGAGGCCGCCCAGCACGGTGACGGCGGCCAGCGCGCCCACGCCCAGGCGCATGGTCATGGGGGTCTCGGGCACCCAGGCGCCTTCGTAGGGGGTGAAGAACAGCACCTTGATCAGACGGCCGTAGTACACGCAGCCCACCAGGCTGCCAGCCAGTACCAGCACGGCGATCCAGGCGCTGCCGGCCTCCAGGGCCGCGTGCAGCATCAGGAACTTGCTGTAGAAGCCGTTGAACGGGGGCAGGCCCATGATGGCCACCAGGCCCAGGGCCATGCAGGCGCCGGTGAAGGGCATGGCCCGGCCGATGCCCGCCAGGGCGTCGATGCGCTGGGTGCCGGCGCGCATGATGAGGCCGCCGGCGGTGAGGAAGAGCAGGTCCTTCATCACGGCGTGGTTCACCACGTGGCCGAGGGCGCCCGCGGTGGCGGCCCAGGTGCCCAGCGAGAGCACCAGGGCGATCTCGCCGATCTGGGCCAGGGTCGAGTAGGCCAGCATGCGCTTGATGTCGGTCTGGACCAGGGCCATGACCTCGCCCAGCACGAAGGTGCAGGCGGCCAGAAGCGTCAGCAGGAAGGGCAGGCCGTAGGCCGAGGTGCCCGCCAGGGAGCCCTGGAAGAGCATCGGCAGCACCAGGGCCATGCCGAAAACGCCCGCCTTGGTCAGAAGGCCGGAGAGGGGCGCGGAGATGGAGGAGGGAGCGACGGGGTGGGCAACCGGCAGCCAGGAGTGCAGGGGGAAGAGGCCCGCCTTGACCGCGAAGCCGCCCAGGAGCAGCAGCGCGATCCCGGCCACGGCGGCGGGGCCCATGGCCTGCGCGGTCTGCGCGGCGTCCATGAGCGCGCCGTGGGGCGCGGCGGAGACCAGGGCCATCAGGCCCACCTGCATGGCGTAGGCGCCGCCGACGCACATGATGAAGTAGCGCGCGCCCGCCTTGAGGGCCTCGTCGGAGCGCTTGTGCACCACCAGCATGTAGGAGCTGAAGGTCATCAGCTCCCAGAAGGCGTAGAACCCGCCGGCGTCCTTGGCCGAGGCCAGGCCGATCAGCGTGCCCACCATCATGAACAGGAACAGGAAGTAGCGGTCGGAGCCGGGTTTCTCGCCCACGTAGCCCAGGGAGTAGACCACGATGACGCCGCCCACCAGCGCGTAGAGCATGGTGAACATGTTCTGCAGCGGGGCCAGGCCAGGGGTGAACCAGGCCGCCGCCACGGTGGCGGCCGCCACGGCCAGCACCAGGGCGGAGCGCCAGGCGGGCATCAGGCGGCCCACTGCGTAGACCGCGAAGCCGCCCAGGTAGGGCACCAGCACCTGCAGGGGCCAGGAGCCTTCCAGGTCGGCCACGGCCGGGATGTCGGCCAGGCCCAGGATGCCCGCGGCGCTGGAGGCCGCCAGGTGGATCAGCCCGTGGGGGAACAGGCAGGCCAGCACCGAGGCGGCCATGAGCGCCCAGCTTACGGGATCGGCCTTGGCCGCGCTCTCGGCCCTGGGGCCGGCCTTCTCCAGGCAGACGGCCTGGAAGAGGCGCACGGTGTACACGGCGGCGATGCCGCTGGAGAGGGCCATGGCCAGGGCGGTCAGCATGTGCCCGCCGTCCACGGCTGCGAAGAGCACCAGGGGTTTGCCCGCGGGGGCGGTTACGGGCGAGATGCCCAGGGCGCAGAACATGGCGAAGCCCATCATCACCGAAAGGGCCTCGCGACCCTGTCCGGCGCCGCGAAGGTTCTCCAGGGTCCAACCGCCCGCGCCTGCGGCCAGCCGCCTGAGCGACATGTACCAGAGGGCGCGGATGATGGTCTGGTAGCCTATATGAAGAAACGCACCTGTAAGTCCGTTGAACGAGCCAAGACTGAAGCCTATGAGCACATAGCCGATCTGGGCCAGCGCCGAGAAGGCCATGAGGCGTTTTGGTTCGCCCAAGGACCGCAACGCCCGGACCTCGCTGCCGACCAGCAGCGCGGCCCCGACGAAAAGTCCGAGGGAAGTGGCAAGTTGCATGTCATCCTCCTTTTGCTCGTCCCTATCCGAGAGGGGGGTCTATTTCTGTCGTCCAGCCGACGATTGTGAATCTTTTCTCACTCCGCGCAGGGCAGCGCGGTGAGACGCAGTTCTTCCATGTCCGTGATGAGGTATTCGCCACGGGACAGCTTCTTCATGATGCCGTTCTTCTCCATGGCGGATATGAGGGAGGAGACCGTCTGGCGGGATGAGCCGACGATCTTGGCGATGTTGTCCACAGTGAGGCCGACGTGCAGGCGCATGCCGTCCGTGCTGTTTTCGCCGCGCAACAGCGCCTCCTCATAGAAGAAGGCTGCAACGCGCTTGTCGATGTCGTGGAAGTAGAGACGTTCGATGATGCTCAAAGCCCCGGTGAGGATGTCACCCAGGGACATGAGCAGAGGGAGCATGAATTCCTGGCGTTCCATGGCGGCCTTGAAGAATTTGAAGACCGGACACGCCAGAATGGTGGTATCCTCCAGCGCCTCTACATATGCGCGGGAGTGGGTGCTGAATATATCGCCGGGGCCGAGCATGGACAGGGAGAGCTCCTTGCCCTCCAGGCCCATGTACATTCTCAGTTTTCCGGTTTTAACTATGCATACGAGGTCTTCCTTGTGGTAAGGCATGAACAGCAGGTGCCTTTTGCGGTAGCTGCGTTCGTGCAGGGCGTCCAGGATGACCTTGTTTTCTTCCTTGTATATGATTTCCAGCAGGTTTCTGCCGGAAGATCTGAGGCGGCTTCCCATACATGTCCCTTCGCACTGGGCGAACGGCGGGCAAAAAAAAGGCCACACCCGAGACCGAAGGCGGATGCTTCGGTTCTTGAATCGGGTGGGCGGAGCGGGAGAGCGGTCCCTCCGCTATGTATAAACGCCGCGATGGGCGTACACAGCCAGTAATCATTGCAATGCCCGCGAGTTCGTCCTGCTGCGTGCGGCAGCGTTCAGAGCGCGTTTATTATGACGTCCGGAGCCACTTGGGTTGGTTTCCGGTCGAGTATGACGGACGCCTGTCGCGCATTCGGGATCGGCCGGTCGGCTGTGCGGCGGCAAGGTGAGCTCCTTGCGTGCGCCTGCACCGCCGGGGTTGGGTATGTCGCGCGGCTGTCGGAATTGTGAGAGCTGCCGCAGGCGACATGGGTCCGGCCGGAATGAGCGGACGGCGTGCGTCTTTCGAAAAGCCTTAATCAAACGCGTCGGTTTCGTCCAGCTTCATCGTGTCCCTCGCCATCAATTCATACCACGCAAGTATGCAATCTGCGCCTCAAGCGCCTGGAATCACGCGCAACAAAATGTCGCCATCACGACATGTCGGCACCACGACACATGTCGGCGCCGATTCCGTCAGCGGGGCGGCACACCGCCCCCGCTCGACCAGATACAGCTCGCTTCGGGAAATATTTCAGCTAAATCCGACATACTGGCGGCCAAGAGCCCCTAATAGCGCATGACAAAAACCGTTTCTTGACATATCCCGACTCGGGTTCACATTAAAATAAACTCCAACCATCGGCGCCAGGCGCTCGCTCGATCCTGCCTCCGGCAGTGTCTCTGACAGGACCGCATATGAGCCTTCCCGGTTTTTACATCGACGATCTCCACATCCCCGTGCCCATCATCCAGGGAGGCATGGGGGTCGGCATTTCCTTGTCGGGCCTCGCCGCGGCCGTTGCGGCCCAGGGCGGCGTGGGGATCATTTCCGCGGCTATGGTCGGCTTCAAGGAGCCTGACGTCCGCACCAAGCACACAGAGGCGAACCTCCGGGCTTTGCGCCGGGAGATACGCCGCGCCCGCGAGCTGACGACCGGCGTCATCGGCGTGAACATCCTGGCCTCCCTCACGGACTTCGAAGCCATGGCCTCCTGCGCCATGGACGAAGGCGTGGACCTCATCATCTCCGGCGGCGGCTTGCCCCGCACCCTGCCAGGACTGGTGAAACCCGGCCAGAAGACCAAGCTGATCCCGGTGGTTTCCTCAGGGCGGGCGGCCGAGCTCCTGGCCCGCATGTGGATCACGCGGTACGACCGCGTGCCCGACGCCTTCGTGGTGGAGGGGCCCCTGGCGGGCGGCCACCTGGGTTTCAAGCGCAGCGCCCTGGACGCCCCAGAATCGCGCCTGGAGGTGCTGGTCAAGGACGTGGTGGAGGTGGCCAAAAAGCTCAAGGAGACCCACGGGCGCGAAGTGCCCGTGATCGCCGCGGGCGGCATCTACACCCACCAGGACATCCTGGACATGCTGGCCATCGGGGCCTCGGGCGTGCAGCTCGGCACCCGCTTCGTGGCCACCCACGAGTGCGACGCGGACCTGCGCTTCAAGCAGGCCTACGTGGACTCCACCCAGGCCGACATCCAGATCATCGACAGCCCCCTCGGGCTGCCCGGCCGGGCCATCGTGAGCCCCTTCCTGAAGAACGTCAGCGAAGGGCACACGTCGCCCATCTCCTGCTATTGCAAGTGCATGGCCTCATGCGGGGTCGAGCAGGCGCCCTACTGCATCAGCCTGGCGCTGATCAGCGCCCAGCGCGGCAACTTCAGGGCCGGCTTCGCCTTCTGCGGAGCCAACGCCTGGCGCGTTGACAAGATCGTCTCCGTGGCCGAGCTCATGCACGAGCTGACCACCGGCGAGACCGCCCCCCCGGCGGACGAGCAACCCTCCTCCTAGACCCGCGCGCGGGCCAGGAACAATCACCCAGCAAAATGACGGGGCGGCACGAAGCCGCCCCGTTTCGTTTCCGGGGAAGCCATGCCGCCCCGTCGTATCGCTCCAGACGCATGGGCGAAGCCACCACGACACACCCTTCCCGGCGGATTCCCGCGCGAGCGGGTCCGGCCACCTGGCGGACCGGACCCGACAGTGCGCTTGCTCCGTGCGTCCACGGATCAGACGTCGTGCACCTCGAGGTAGACCAGGGTCTGGTTGAGCAACTGGTAGGCTATCTCGCCGAAGGTGATGGGCCCGGCAAACGGGTCTGTCTTTTTACCCTCCAGCCCCGAGTACAGATAGTTCAGGATGCAGTTGCAGGAGAACACCACCCGGTCTTCCGAGAGCTGGCACTTGTTCTCCAGGCAGGCCTTGAAGGCCTCGCCGTAGTCGGCCACGGGCTTGGCGTGCTTGTAGCGTATGCCGGTGAACACGGGGGCGTAGAATTTCACCTCGCCCTCCACCTCGTCGATGCCCTGGAAGCTGATGTTCACCAGGGCCCCGTAGTAGTCCGCGACCAGCGGCAGGCGCGTGTCCAGCTTGTTCTTCACGATGTAGGCCGCGAAGTTGCGCTTCTCGCCGTTGACCAGCACCTCCTTGGCCGAGAATCCGTCCGCCGGGAAGGTCAAAATGTCGCCCCCGCCCTGCTCGAACAGGTTCACGATGCCCACCTCGGCCACCTTGCCGGGACTGAGGGTAGCCTGAAGCACCACGGCCCCTTCCTCCAGCACGTTGCCGGTCACGCCGTTGAAGACCTTGGGGGTCACCTTGCCCAGGTCGTCCAGGTGCACGCCGGAGATCCAGCCGATGAGCGGGCGCACGCCGAAATCCCTGTAGTTGGGCGCGTTGAGCGCGAAGGACAGGTGAGCCTTGCTCAGGGCCGGGATGATCACGACGCTGAAGCCTTCCTGCGGGCCCTCGGCGTAGACCTTGGCCAGGCCGTTGGCGTCCCGTTCCACTATCTCGACGCTCTGCACCACGCCGGTGACGTCCGTGACGAAGATGCGCTCGCGCGTGGCCAGCCCCCCTTCGGTGTGGGAGATGAAGTATGGGATGGTGCCGCCGATCCAGTTGCCCTTGGGCAGCTGGCGCAACGCGGCTTCGTCGCCCGCCAGGAGGAGGACTTTACCCGCCGCGATGAGTTTCGCGGTCTCCGCTACGGTCATGATGTCCTGTAACATGGCTCCCCCTACCCGAAAATGGTGGTTAAATCTTCCTGCACGGACGGAGAACCGGCGTTCTTGGCGTAGACGTTGTACACCAGCTCGACGCACGACTTGATGTTGTCCGGGGTCGGGTTCTCCTTCACGGAATGCACGAGGCGGCCAAGCAGGATCTTTGCCGCAAGAAATTTAAGCTGATATGTTTTCTTCCCCGTGACGAGATCTGACCATTGCGGGCGCGACATGCTCGGGACTTCCATACCTGCACTCCTTGTGTTTGACTTACTTACGTACAATCACGGAGACATGGTGAGTACATCATCACAGCGCGCAGCATTTTACGAAATGATCGCTCAGCTGCCTGAACCATGTGAAAAAGATCCATTCATCGCAAAGCGCGCTCTCAGCAAGCTCCACAACTCCTTCAATACACCATGCCTCATCACCCCTCGTGATGCATTAAAGAGCAACTATCGAGCCAAATAAATACAACTGTGATTACGCCACGTTGGAAGCACCACCCTGCGCTAGGCTTCCCAATTGAGGCCCCCAGTGTTCCAACACCCCAAACGGGAAGGCGCTATATCCGGCCCCGCCAGCTGCCAATCTTGAATTAATTCAATCATTGTAGGACCATACTGTTTGTGTCCCCATCCGACACATCCTCGTGGCGATTGGGTCACAACGAAACACCTCGCGGACGGCCATCGGTAACCCCGCAAAAAAGAAGGCCGCCCCTCCATCGCGGAGGGGCGGCCAATATTGCACGGAGTCGGCGCGGTAGGCGGGCGGGAGCCTAGAGGCCGGCCTTGGCCATGTAGTCGATCAGGTCGGCCACGCGGCAGGAGTAGCCCCACTCGTTGTCGTACCAGGAGATGATCTTGGCCAGGGTGCCGTTCTGCACCGTGGTGTACTCGGCGTCCACGATGCTGGAGTGGGGGTCGCCCTTGAAGTCGGAGGAGACCAGGGGCTTCTCGCTGAAGTCCAGTATGCCGCTCAGGCGGCCGGTGGCGGCCTCCTTGAGCCTGGCGCGCAGCTCCTCGGTGGTGGTCTCGCGCTCCAGGTCCACCACGAAGTCCACCACGGAGACGGTGGGCGTGGGCACGCGCAGGCTGAAGCCGCTGAACTTGCCCTTGAGCTCCGGGATGACCAGGGCCACGGCCTCGGCCGCCCCCGTGGAGGTGGGGATGATGTTCTGGCCCGCGGCGCGGGCGCGGCGCAGGTCCTTGTGGGGCAGGTCCAGGATGCGCTGGTCGTTGGTGTAGGAGTGCACGGTGGTCATCATGCCCCGGACGATGCCGAAGCTCTCGTGAACCACCTGGGCCACGGGGGCCAGGCAGTTGGTGGTGCAGGAGGCGTTGGAGATGATGTGGTGCTTGGCCGGGTCGTAGGCGTGCTCGTTGACGCCCAGCACGACGGTTATGTCCTCCTGCTTGGCCGGGGAGGTGATGATGACCTTCTTGGCCCCGCAGTCGCGGTGCACCTGGGCCTGCGGGCCGGTGCGGAAGATGCCGGTGGACTCCACCACCACGTCCACGTCCAGGTCGCCCCAGGGCAGCTGCTTGGGGTCGCGCTCGGCGTAGTTGCGGATCTTCCAGTCCCCCACCACCATGTTGCCGTCCACCACGGAGGCGTCCACGCTCAGGCGGCCGTAGTTTGTGTCGTAGCAGAGCAGGTGGGTGTTGGTGGCCACGTCGAAGAGGTCGTTGATGGCCACGATCTCCATGGTGTTCCTGTGGCGTTCCAGCACGGCCTTGAGCACCTGGCGCCCGATGCGGCCGAAGCCGTTGATGGCGATGCGCACTTTCTTCATGGTCGGCCCCCTTACAGGTCGTGGATGGCGTAGGTGGTTTCGGCCAGGAGCTCGTAGTCGGTCTTGAGGGCCTGGTGCAGCCTGGCGTTCTCGATGGCGATGGCGCTCAGGTTGGCGATGGCCGAGGCGAAGTCCACCTCGACGGGGGTGAAGTCCCGCACGGTGTTGGAATAGACGCGCATCACGCCGATGGGCTTGGCCCCCACGGTGAGGGGCAGCACCAGCACGGAGGCGATGTCCTCCTTGCGGGCCGCCTCGGGGTACTGGAAGCGGGTGTCGCTGCGTACATCCTTCACCTGGACGGGCTTGCCCGCCAGCACCTCCTGGTCCAGCCCGCTCTTGGCCACCTCGATGGGCCCCTTGCGCAGGTAGCCAGCCGAGAGGCCCCAGGCAGCGCTGGCCAGCAGGGTCAAGCCCTTGCGGTCCAGCAGGCGGATGGTGCAGGCCTTGGCCTCCAGGGCCCGGGCGGTCTGCTCAACGATGCCCGCCAGAACGGTGGCCGGCTCCAGGCTGGAGTTGATGACCTTGGCCACTTCGTACAGCGTGCGGTAGAATGTGCATTCCTTTTCGCTCATGCCGTTTCCTCCAGGCGGTGTAGTCGGCGCCGCGTTCCGCGACGGGCCGTTTGGATTCCGCCTCCCCTATGCCCCAAGCACCAGCCGCAGGCAAACAATTCCATCGTGAGGCAGGCGTTGCATCCGCAGGGCTGAAACATCTGGCGCCGCACCGGCCATCGCTCTCGCATTCCACGTAACAATCTGAAGTCGTTCACATTAACGTTTGAAGACGCGAATGGGAGCCGCCCAGGCGACACCTGCCGGGACCGCTCCGCTTGACAAGCGGGCCGCTTGCGTTGATTGAACGCGATATCGGCACGTTAGCCCAAACCGTCGGCCCGGACAGGAACGCATGAACTCCAGCATGAGCCGCATCGGCGGCCGGCTTCTCTTCGATCAAAAGGACTATGCCCTGCTGGGCATCGTGGCCGACGTGCTGGGCCGCGAAGCCTACTCCGGCTTCAAGCACCTCCTCACCCACTACCTGCACCCCAGGGGCATCAAGGAGCTGGCCGCCTCCCAGGGGCTGCGCATAGCCTACGCCGCGGCCAACCTTCTCGGCTCACTGGAGATCGGCAAGGCGCACGACCGCATCGTGGCCCTGCGCGCCCTGCATGACGAGGTGATGAACGCTTCCGTCACCTACCTGCGGCGCAACACCGCCCGCGTGCTCATGCAGGTGATGAAGGAGCTGGTGCGCGAACGCGACCCCCAGCGCCAGCTGGAGCTGGCCCACGACTTCCGCATGGCCGCCACGGGCAAGGCCCGCATCATCGCCCGGCTGCTCAAGCGCTACCACCTGCTGCTCATGCCCGAGGACTGGGTCCAGCTCTGCTTCGACAACCACGTCCACGACGCCAACACAAAGGGGCGCAAGTCCGCCACGCACCTGATCATGGACGCCTGGATCAAGGGCATCCGCCACCTGACGGTGATCTACTACAACTTCGTGCAGCCCGACGTGGCCGAGGAGCTGCTGGCCGCCGCCGAGATCATGGGCATCACCGTGCGCGTGGGCATCGAGTTCACCACCCGGCACGGCTCCAGGCAGGCCAAGATCATCTGGGTGCCGCGCGGCTTCGCAGGTGAGCGCGAGTTCGTGGATTTCCTGCGCGAGCCGGAGATCGAGGCCTTCATGCAGCAGGGGCGGCAGCTCTCGCTTCTGCAGCAGGAGCAGCTGCTGGGCGTGCTGCGCGAGTTCAACGAATCCGTGCTGCCCGATTTCAACGCCTATTTCGGCCTCGCCATGCAGCCCCTGGACGTGGAGGGCTTCTTCACCTCCGTGGGCGCGGGCCAGCCTTCGCTGGACCACCTGGGCAAATACGTGCACGCCGCCCTGCTGCCGCACCTGCGCAAGCGCGTGGAGGAGCTTCAGGCCGAGCACGCCTCGGCCGACGCCGAGGAGCAGCGGCACATCGAGTCCCTCATCGAGGAGATGAACGTTCTGGACGCCGAGGCCGTCACGGACGACTACCTGGAGCAGTTCGTCTCCCCCCTGCGCCACGAAAACGGCGCATGCGAACATCCGGCCATCTACTGTCCGCTGCACACGCCCGTGAGCCTGTTGGACGCCGTGGGAGCGTTGCGCGTAGGCAACCGCTTCATCCTGAACCTCTGCGGGCTGAGCCCCGATTCCGTGCTGGAGATCCTGGCGGATTGCGGCGGGCGCATCACCCACCTGGAAGTGGTGAACCTCAAGAACGTGAGCCTCGGACTCGTGGAGGACGCCCCAGGCATCGCCAACCTGCTCCAGGTCATCAACAACCCCAGCGCCATCGCGCTCAAGCACTGGATCATGGCCCGGCTCGGGGCCCTGGAAGCCGACGGCTCGCCCGAGGCCGCCGCCACGACGGCCAACCTCTGGCGCATTCTGGAGAACGTCTCCTCCTTCCACGCCCACTATCGCAGCAGGCCCCTGCGCACCTCCATCGGCACCGACTCCACCGGGCAGTCCTGCCGGGGCTTCGGCATGGGCCTCGTGGCCGACCAGACGCTGCCGCCCTCCGCACAGGCCGAGCTGCGCCGCAACAAGGAATCCACGGGCCGGATCATGACCGTGGGGATGACCATGGAGCCGCACCTGGTGTTCGAGCCGCGCGAGAGTTCGCACCCCTGGCTGAACACGCTCTACGCCCTGGCCCGGCGCCGCGACTCCCTGCGCTTCCTGGGCTACAAGGCCCAGCGGGAGTTCCGCTACCGTGATTTCCACCCGGTGCCCAGGGGCGAAAGCAACATCTCCATCCTCGGCGGCACCAAGAAGGACTGCGGCAACAACCTGAGCCTGGCCCCCCGGCGGGAATCCGCCCGGCGCAGCCTGCCCGGCCCTGCCTACCTGAACAACAGCCTCAAGAACCTGCTCAAGGTGCTCTGCGGCTTCATCCCCGCGTTCCTGGCCTTCCTGTTCACGAAGGACTGGTGGCTGCTCAAGTATTTCGGAGCCCTGATCTGGTTTGGCATCACCGGAGTGCGCAACGTGATCCAGTCCGTGCTGGGTGGAGGCGGGCTTTCGCGCACGCCCCTGCTCAAGTGGAACGACTACGTGAGCTGGAGCAGGCTCTCCGACTCCCTGTTCTACACCGGCTTCTCCGTGCCGCTGCTGGACTTCTTCGTGAAGACGCTCCTCCTGGAGGAAACCTTCGGCATCACCGTGGGCACCAACCCCACGGCGGTCTACGCCATCATGGCCTTCGTCAACGGCAGCTACATCTGCACCCACAACCTCTTCAGGGGCCTGCCCCGCTCGGCCGCGTTCTGGAACCTTTTGAGGAGCGTGCTCTCCATCCCCCTGGCCATGCTCTTCAGCGCCACGGTGGGATGGTTCCTGACCCTGGCCGGAGAGCCGGGCGCGGCGGCCATCCTGCAGCAGTGGGCGGCGGTGATCTCCAAGCTGGCCTCGGACAGCGTGGCCGCGGTGATCGAGGGCCTGGCCGACCGGGGCAACAACATGCTCCAGCGCCTGCGAGACTACTCCGCCAAGCTGCGCCAGGTCATGGCGGTCCACGAGCGCCTGGAGATGCTCTACCCCCGGCGGGACGTGCTCCAGATGCTGGCCGACCCCAAGCGTTTCGTGGAGGAGCTCATCCGCGAGCAGCCCGAGCTTGCCAACGCCATCATCGTCAACTCACTGGACTTCCTGTATTTCTGGATGTACCAGCCCAGGGCGCGCGGGGCGCTGGCCCGCACCATGAAGGAGCTGGACCCGCAAACCAGGCAGGTGTTCATCTCCTCCCACTATGTGCTGCTGTGCAAGCGGGAGATCAGCCAGCTGTTCCTGGACGGGCTTGTGGGCAAGAACTTCTCCAAGGGGTTGGCCTTCTACCTGGAATACGCCGACGGCTACCTGGACGCCGTGCAGCGCCTGGCCCAGCTCCAGGACCCGATAGGCGCCCAGGGGCAGCGCCTCGAGGCGCAAGACAAGGCCGCCCGGCAGGCCTGACCCGGCCGCCGGCCTGGAGAGCATCATGACCATCGACCTAGCCGCGCTTCTTCTTGAGCAGCCCATGCTGCTCTTCTTCGTCGTTCTGGCCTGCGGCTACGGCCTGAGCCGGGTATCGCTGTGGCATATCCAGCTCTCCGCCCCGGTGGGGGTCATGGTGGCGGGCATGGTCTTCGGCCACTACGGCTTCCAGGCCCCGCCCATGCTCCAGGAGATCGGCTTCATCCTGTTCATCTACTCCATCGGCATCACGGCCGGGCCGCGCTTCTTCAACATCTTCCTGGCAGACGGGCCGCGCTACATGGCCCTCACTGTCACGGTGGGCCTGCTGGCCGCGGGCACGGCCTACGGCCTGGGGCATGTGTTCGGCTTCTCCTCCCCCACGGCGGCGGGCCTGATGGCGGGCACGCTTACCAGCTCCCCCACCCTTGCCGCCGCGCAAGAGGCACTGCGCCAGGCCGACCCCAACTCCGGCCCGGCCCTGGTGCGCATGGGCTCGGCCTATCCCCTGGCCTACATGGTGGGCCTGTTCAGCGTGCTGGCCCTGATGCGCTACGCGCCCATGCTCCTGCGGGTGGACCTTGCCCAGGAGGCCATGTCCCTCTCCCGGGAGCGGCGCTACCGCGAGGACACCCTCGATACCCAGGAGCAGGCCTCCCCCCCGCCGCAGTTGCGCGCCTTCGAGGTGCGCCGCGCAGAGGTGGCGGGCCACTCCTTCGAGAGCTCCGACCTTTGCCGGGGCGGGCACTGCGTGCTCCAGGCAGTGAAGCGCGAGGGCGCGGTGTTCCAGCCCGAGCCGGGCATGGCCCTGGCCGAGGGCGACGTGGTGGCCCTCTCCGTCCCGGTGGACCGCGTGCCCCTCATGGCCGATCGCATCGGGCCCGAGGTCATCGACCTGGACCTGCTCTCGGACTCCATCGACACCGTGGACATCATCATCGCCAACGACGACGCCGCGGGGCGCAGCCTGGGCGAGCTCACGGTGATCCCCCGCCAGGGCTGCACGCCCACGCGCCTGGTGCGCTCGCACATCCCCATCGCGCCCAGGCCCGAGATCGTGCTGGAAAAGGGCGACCTGCTCACCGTGGCCGGGCTGCGCCACCGCCTGGACGCGGTGGTCAAGGCCCTGGGCTTCGTGGAGCGCACCGTCATCGAGACGGACCTCATCGCCTTCGTGATCGGCGTGGCCCTGGGCCTGGGCCTGGGGGCGGTGAAGTTCAAGCTTGGCGACGTGACGGTGGGGCTGGGGCAGGCCGGGGGGCTTCTGGTGATGGGCCTGATCTTCGGCTATTCGCGCTCGATCTCTCCCACGTTCGGGCGGGTGCCCCCGGCGGCCAGATGGATCATCTCGGAGCTGGGGCTGATGTTCTTCATGGCCTGCGTGGGCCTCAAGGCGGGCCAGGGCGTGCTGGAGGCCATGCTGACCATGGGGCCGGAGCTGCTCATCAGCGGCGCGGCCATCGCGGCGGTGAGCCTGTTCGGCGGGGTGGCCTTCGGGCGCCTGGTGCTGCGCATGAACTACGCCCTGCTCTTCGGGGCAATGGCCGGGGCCATGACCTCCACGCCCGGGCTCAAGGTGGTCACGCAGGCGGCGCGCAGCACCCTGCCCTCGCTGGGCTACGCGGGCACCTACACGCTGGCCAACGTCCTGCTGACCCTGCTGGGCGCGCTGCTGGTGCGGCTGTAGCAGCCTGTTGAAAAATTCCCGCTGGCTGCGTTGCCCCGAAAAAATCAAACCCTCGCGCATGCCAAATACGCATCGGCATTGACTTTTTCGTGCGCCTTGCCAGCGAGCTTTTTGAACAGGCTGCAAGAATCGACATTTGCTGCTGGCAGCTAAGGCCTACTCCGCCGGCTCCCCCGGCGGGCGGAACCCGGCCGGGTCGATGCCCAGGCGTTTGAGGATCTTCTGCACGGAGACGCGCTCCAGCCCGGAGAGCCGCGCCGCCTGGGACACGTTGCCCTTGGTGCGCTCCATGAGCTTGAGCACGTAGGCACGGGTGAAGTCGTCCACCACCCTCTCCTTGGCCTCCACGTAGGGCGCGAGCCCCGTCGCCACGCCGCACCCTGCTCCCGGGGCGCGCACCTGGGCGTCCAGGAGCCGCACCTGCGTCTCGGTGATCACCGGCCCCGACGAAAACACCGCCGCCCGCCTCACGAAGTTCAAGAGCTCCCGCACGTTGCCCGGCCAGTGGCGCGACCCCAGGAAGTCCAGCGCGTCCGGGGTGAACTCCTTCTCACCAGTATCCAGCTCGGCGCAGGTGCGCCCCAGGAAGTGCATGGCCAGGAGGCCCACGTCCTTGGGCCGCTCCCGCAGCGAAGGCACCCGCACTGTGAGCACGTTCAGGCGGTAGTAGAGGTCCTCGCGGAACTCGCCGGAGGCTATGCGCGCCTCCAGGTTCAGGTTGGTGGAAGCCAGGATGCGCACGTCCACCCGGATGTTCTCGCTGCCGCCCACAGGGCGCACCTCCCGCTCCTGCAGGGCGCGCAGCAGCTTGGGCTGCACGGTGAGGGGCATGTCGCCTATCTCGTCGAGCAGCAGGCTCGATCCGTCTGCGGCGGTGAACAGCCCCTGCCGGGCCTTGACCGCGCCGGTGAAGGCCCCGCGCACGTGGCCGAAAAGCTCGCTCTCGATGATCTGCTCGGGCACGGCCGTGCAGTTAAGGCTGACCATCCCGGCCCGGCCCCGCCTGCTCAGGCGGTGGATGGTGCGGGCCACCAGCTCCTTGCCGGAGCCGGATTCGCCCAGGATGAGCACCGTGTAGTCGTTGGAGGCCACGGCCTCGATCTCCTCGCGAAGCTGCCGCATGGCCGGGCTCTCCCCGATGAGGCGCTGCCCGGCGGAGCCTGCGTCCACCGCGGCCTTGAGCCGCCTGTTCTCGCGGGACAGGGCGGCCCGGTCCAGGGCCTTGGCCACGGCGCGGTAGAGCACGTCCTGATCCACGGGCTTGGTCAGGAAGTCGTAGGCTCCGCTTTTCAGGGCCTTCACCGCCACCTCCACGCTGCCGTAGCCCGAGAGCATCACCACGGTCAGGGCTGGCTCCAGGGCCAGGGCGCGCTCCAGCAGGGCGAAGCCGTCCTGCCCGGGCATGCGCACGTCGGTGAGCAGCAGGGCGCAGGGGCGCTCCTGCAGGGTCTCCAGGGCCTCCTCGGTGTTGGTGCGCACCAGCACGGGGTGCTCCGGGAAGCCCTTCTGGATCAGCCGGGCCACGCCCTTGGCGAAATGGCTCTCGTCGTCCACCACGAGGATGGCGTCGCTGGAAATGGTCTCATGCATCTGCGATGTCCTTGGATACGGGCAGGCCCACGGTGAACACCGCCCCGCCCTCGCTGCGCACATCGATGTGCCCGCCCAGGTCCCGCACGAGGCCGTAGACCACGGAAAGGCCCAGGCCCGTGCCTTTGCCCACGTTCTTGGTGGTGAAGAAGGGGTCGAATATGCGGCCCGCGTAATCGGGGGGGATGCCCGGCCCGTTGTCGCGAACGGTGAGCAGCACCTCGGAGCCGTCCGGCCCGGTGCGCGCGCTCACGTGGATGAGCCCCGGCTCCTCCTGGCCCTGTTCCTCCAGGGCGTCCATGGCGTTGAGCATGAGGTTGGTGAGTATCTGCTCCAGGGAGGAGCTGTTGGCCCGCACCGGTGGCAGATCCGGCGGGAGGTCCGTGACGATGGAGAGGTTGGCCCGGCTGGCCTTGCCCCTGAACACCCGGGCCAGGAACTCCACCGCGTCGGCCAGGTTGACGTCCTCCAGGGACTCGGGCTTGGGCCGGGCGAAGCGCAGCAGATCCTCGAGCACCTTGCGGGCCTGCAGGGTGTGGCGGATGATGATGTCCAGGTCGGGGGCCTGGGGGCTCTGGCCGTCGTCCCAGAGGATGCGCGCGTAGCACAGGATCACGCCCAGGGGGTTGTTGATCTCGTGCGCCATGCCGGCTGCCAGCATGCCCACGGCCGTGGCCTTCTCGCTCTGCTGGAGCTTGGCCAGCATGGTCTTTTCCACGGTGTTGTCCCGGGCGTAGACGATGGCCCGGCCGCTCCCGGCCAGCCCGCTCACCGGGTAGGCCCGCAGGCGGAGGGAGCGCCCGCCGGGCAGCAAGGCTTCGCTCTCGATGGAGGGCGCCCCGCCCTCGCCGGCGTCGACGGCGCCCGAAACCTGGGCGGCCAGGGCGGGCAGGCCCAGGGTCCCCTCCCCCGGCTCCCCGCCGGGCGACGGGGCCTCGAGGGCACGGCACTCCTCCAGGAGTTTGAGGGCGCTCTCGTTGGCGTGGAGCACTTCGCCGGTGGGGCCAAGCAGGAACAGCGGGTCCGCGATGCCCTCGAAGATTGACTCCAGCACGGCCTTGCGCCTGAGCAGGCTCTCCATGGCCTCCAGGTTCTCCAGGGCCATGCCCAACTGCCTGCCCATGGCCCCGAGCACCTCGCGCTCCTGCGGGGGCAGCTGGGCATCCGAGCCGAAGCGCAGGCACAACGCGCCGCGCACCGCGCTGGCGGACTGCACGGGCACCATGGCCTCCCGCCCGAGGAAGACGCCCTCCCCGTCCAGCAGGGGCGTGCGCATGGCGCTCTCCAGGGCGGGCATCGAGCAGTCCGCGGGCCAGACGCGGGCGTTCATGGAATAGAAGCAGACGAACTCCGCCGCGATCGCGCCGAAGCGCCGCGCGGCGGCCGCCAGGGCCTTGTCCAGCAGGGCGTTGCGGTCCTCGCCTTTGGCGAAAAGCTCCAGCACATACAGGAACAGTTTGACGTCGGCCTGGCGGGCCTGGGCCTCCTGGCGGGCTTCGGCTGTGCGTTCGTCCACCTTGGCCTCCAGGTTGGCGGCGTAGTCGCGCAGCTGCTCGCGGGCATCGCGCAGGTGGTCGGCGAAGCGCTCCATGTCCTCCACCATGCCCTCGATCTCGTCGCTCCCGTCGCGCTTAGGGCCGTCCAGCGCGCGCCCTGCCTCGGCGGGGAACCTGGAGCGCATGGCGGCGGCCAGCCTGCCTATGTTGAGCACCATCATCCTGTCGAAAAAGAAGTGGTTCAGGCCCATGATCAGCATGGTGCCGAACGCGAAGAACAGGATGAAGTTCACCATGGCCCGGTTGATGGCCCCGGCTTCGGCCTCCACGGGCATAGTGATGCTGTCCAGGCCAGCGATCTCGCCGTCCTTGCGGCCGAAACCCCGCTCCGATCCGTAGCGATCCAGAAGAACGCGCGGGGCGTCCTCGGGCTTGCCGTGGCAGGACAGGCAGGATTCGTCGAAGGTCACGGGCCGGGCCATGATGAAGAATTCCTCGCCGTTCTTCCGGTAATAGCGGCTGATCTGGGTCTCCTGCGGGTTGTCCCGGAAGTGGGCGATGAGTTCGCTCTCCCGCTCGTCGGCCCCGTATTCGGGGTTGCGGGGGTCCAGGGCCACCCGGCGGTAGATGAAGGACTCCTTGGCGGCGTTGTAGTCCGACATGACCCTGCGGGTCACATAGGATGTGGACATGGCCTCGATCACGAAGGATTCGGGCGGCAGCACGCCGTACATGGTGGGGCGAAGGGTCTCGCGCACGTAGGACTGGATGGCCACCACGTTGGAGAGCACGATGCTGGCTTTGTCGGAGACCTCGGTCTCCAGCAGCACGCGCAGGTAGTGGTTGAGCGAAAGGCCGAACACCAGGCCGATGCCCAGCAGCACGGCCAGCAGCCGCAGGGAGAGACGGGTCTGGAGTCTGGCCTGTTTCACTCTGGACGCCACGGGGGTGAAAGGATGGGGGGCACGCGCCGACGCGTCAGACATAGGGCCCGGCGCGCACCCCTGTCAACGCGGCGCGTCGCGGCGACGCGGGGGGGCCGGTCCGCCGCGAAGCGCCGGAAACAGGTTCAGCCGTCCTGCGCCCGCACGAGGTACAGCGAGCAGGGCAGCCTGGGGACGAGCCCGGCCGCGGTGTCGCGCAACACCTCCAGACCGCGCCTGAAAGGCTGGGCCATGACCAGCAGGTCGTACGCTCCCGAGGCCAGCTCCTTGAGGATCTCCTCGGGCACGCGCCCTGAGGCCACCTTCAGCTCGAAGTCGATGCCTTTCGTCCTCTCGCGCAACATTTCGGGCAGCCCGGCAGCTTCCCGCATGTCGTGCTCGGCGGCCCACTCGATGTAGCCGCCGCGCGCGTTGGAGCCGGAGAGCCAGTCGCTGCCGAGGTAGTCGTGCCAAGTGGCGTCCTGCACGAACAGGGCCGTGAGGCCCGCCCCGCGTTCGGCGGCGAGCTTCACGGCCTCGTCAATGGCCCTGGTCGATTCGTCCAACGCCAGGAGGATGCGCATTAGGGCAGCGTCCCCTTGACGTGTTCGACAACCAGCAGTCCATTGCCCTTCTTGAACGCCTCACCAGCGGCCAGCTTCAGGGAGAGCACCTTGCCCGGAGTCTTGGACTTGAACGTCTCCGTGACGGCGGTTTCCTGCATCTGTCCCTGGACGAACTTCTTCTTCTTGGTTTCGTAGACGTAGAGTGGCTGGCCTTCCGCTATGGTGTCGCCGACCTTGACCTTGATCTCAGTCAGCTTGCCGTCCACCGGGGCCTTGATGGTCACGGAGGGCAGGAAGAAGGCCATATAGCTGAGCACGATCACCACGGCCAGGCCTGCGAAGAAGCAGGCGGCCACGTCCTCGTGCCTGTCGGTCTTGAATACGGTGAGTGCTTTCTTCTTATCTTCGGCGGACATGTGCTGCTCCTTCTTAGAACGAGGCTTCCTTGCCGATGAACAGCAAGATGATGACAAGCGAGAGCACCAGCTTGAGGGTGCCGGCGGCCACGCCGATCTTGAGGGGGGCGCCGCCCGCCTTCTTGATCTCGCCGAAGTCGATGTAGGCGCCCAGGCCCACCATGCCGATGCCGAAGATCCAGGCCATCCAGTCGCGCAGCATGTGCAGCGTCTCGGAGCCTTCCTTGCCGAGCATGTCGAAGGAGGAAAGGGCCGTCATGCCGAAGAAGCCCAGCACGAAGATGGGGAATTTGGACTTCAGGATGCCCCACAGGCTCATGTGCTCTTCCTTGGCTTCGCCGCGCCAGTACCAGAGCGTGATGAAGAAGACCACGAAGGGGATGGAGATGACGCGCACCACGTTCCAGATTTCGCCGTAGGCCACGGCGGTGCCCGGAGCGATGGCCGGGTTGAAGGACAGGCAGGTGGCCAGCACCTGGCCGGAGTTCAGGATGCCGGTGCCGACCCAGGCGCCGAACTGGTAGTCCGAGAGGCCCAGGGCGCGCCCGATGGGCGGCGTGATGAACATGGACATGATGCCGAAGCCCAGGATGGTGGCGATGGCCAGGGCCACCTCGGCGGGCTTGGCCTTGACGCCGGGGCTGGTGGCGATGGCGGCGGAGACGCCGCACACGCCGCAGGCCGCGCCCATGACGCCCACCATGGAGCGGTCCATGCCGAGCTTCTTGCCCATCCACATCACGAAGAAGATGGTGCCGAACACGAAGGCCACGATGAGCGCGATGGCCAAGCCGCCGACCTTGGCCAGGCTCTGGATGGTGTAGAGCGAGCCCAGCATGATGACGCCCGTTTTGATGAACAGGCGGGTGGTGCGGAAGCCCTCGGCCGCCCAGTCGGGGATGCGGCCCCTGAACAGCAGGTTGCGGTAGGCCATGCCCACCAGGATGGACATGAGCACGTAGTTGAGCCCGATGGACTTGGTTATGTAGCCCTTCTGCCCGAACACTGCCACCCCGGCCAGCCAGGGTTCCACAACCTGCTTGAGCAGATACAGCGTCAGGACCATCATGGCCAGGCCGGGCACTATGGCCGCCAATTTCCCCAGAAAACCTCTCTCTTCCATTTCGTTCGACTCCCTACTTTACGATCAACACATTGCAGGCCGCCAGTTCCGCCACGCGCGAGGAGACGGAGCCCAAGAGCAGCTTCGCCGCCCCGTGCTTCCCCTGGCTCCCGACTACGATCAGCCCGGCTCCGGCCTCAGCCGCTGCCTCCACGATGCACTCCGCAGGCCGGCCGTACTTGATGACGACCCCGGCCTTGACGGAGCTGGTGTCCAACGCATTGGAAACCTTCGCCATCCGTCCCCTGGCCTCTGCCGCCAGGCTGCCCGCCACAACGTCGCACTCCTGCTCGGAGAGTTCCTCGGTGGAAAGGCAGAGATCGGGCACCACGGTGACGATGGTGAGCACACCGCCGCTGGCGGCCGCCAGGTCCGCTCCGGCTTCCAGGGCCTTGTCGGCCAGGGCTGAGCCGTCGTGAGCAACAAGCACGTTCATCAACGAACCTCCACTTGCGGTTTATGCCTTACCCGGGGGCCCTGATGTCAGGGCCAACCATCCGTGCGCATTGCGCCGTAGCCGGGCCATTCGTAATAGCAACCGCCGTACCAACAGGGTTCAAAACATAATATACTTTAATCATTCATATTTTTCTGAATATGGTCGACGGAGGCTGCCAACGGGCGGCCTGAAGGTGCCAACGCCCGTTGGCACCCTCGGCCATCCGGCTATCTTTCACAGAAATGTTAATCTTTGCTTTTGGGTGGCATCGCGTTACAATCGCGTCACGCAGACACCCGGGAACGACGATGCATCAGCCAGACAGCGACCCAACAGCCAGCCTGACCCACTTCAAGGCCTTCTTCGCCCACGTTCCCATCGCGGCCTGCCTGATGGACGCAAGCGACACGGCGATCCTCGTGAACGCGGCCTTCGAACGGCTTTTCGGCTTTTCCAAGGGGGAGATCGAAGGCAGGTCGCTGCGCGGGCTGGTCATCCCGGAGGACCGGAGCAGCGAGCTGGCCGCCCTGGACCGCACCGTCGCGCCGGGCCGCCCTGCCACCATGGAGACCACGCGCAGGCGCAAGGACGGCCGCCTCATCGACGTGGTGATAACTTTCTTCAACGTCTGCGAAACTCCCGGCCGGGAGTGCTACTTCGCCACCTACACCGACGTCTCCCACCTGCGGGTGGCCCAGCAGAACCTCCTGCGGGCCGAGAACCAGTTCCAGGCCTTTTTCGAGAACGCGGCCGAGGGCATCTTCCAGACCACACTCGAGGGTTCCTACCTGGTGGTCAACCCGGCCCTGGCCCGCATCTACGGCTACGCATCCCCCGGGGAGCTCATGGCCTCCTTGAGCGACATCCGCCGCCAGCTCTACGTGGACGAGGGCAGGCGCGAGGAGTTCGTCGAGCGCATCACCCGCGACGGCGAAATCAAGGACTTCGAATCCCGCGTGTACCGCAAGGACGGCTCGATCATCTGGATCAGCGAGAACGCCCGCGTGGTGCCCGGTGAAGACGGACGGCCCGCCTTCTACGAAGGCACCGTCACGGACATCACCGCCCGCAAGCAGGCCGAGGACATGCTCACCGCCAGCCGTGAGCGCTACCGCTCGCTGGTGCGCTCGGCCACGGACGGCATCCTGACCCTCAAGGACGACCTGGTCTCCAGCAGCAACATCAAGGCCCTGGAGCTGTTCGGCTACACCCGGCAGGAGATCGGCGGGCTCTGCGTGGCGGACCTCTCCCCGGAGCTGCAGCCGGACGGTTCGCCCTCCGCCCAGAAGGCACGCACGCTGCTGGACAAGGCCCTGGCCGGGGAGCCCCAGCGCTTCGAGTGGGTGCACAGGCGCAAGGACGGCTCCGAGTTCGAGGCCGAGGTATCCATCAACCGCTTCGAGGCCATGGACGAGGTGTTCGTCACGGCGCTGGTGCGCGACGTCAGTGCGCGCAAGCGCACGGAGGCCGAGCTGCAGCGCGAGCGCGTTCACCTGAAGATGCTCTTCGAGAGCTCCCCCCAGGCCATCGTGCTCAAAAGCCCCGAGGGGCGCATCCTGGACATCAATCCGGCCTTCACCGCGCTCTTCGGGCACACCAAACCCGATGTCCGAGGCGAATACAACCGCCACCTCATCGTGCCCGACGAACTGACAAGCGAAGCCGAGGGTTTCCACCGCACCGTGGTCTCCGGCAAGACCGTCTGCAAGGAGACCCTGCGCAAGACCAAGAGCGGAGTGCTCATCCCGGTTTCGGTGCTGGGCTATCCCATCATGCTGGATGGCGCCATCGAGGGCATCTACTACATCTACGAGGACATCACCGAGCGCAAAAGCTTCGAGGAGCAGCTGACCCACCAGGCCTTCCACGACTCCCTCACCGGCCTGCCCAACCGCTCCCTGTTCATCGAACGCCTGGGCCGGGCCATGGAGCGCGGCAAGCGCCGCCCGGACTACAACTTCGCCGTGCTGCTCCTGGATCTTGACCGCTTCAAGCGCATCAACGACAGCCTGGGCCACCTGGCCGGGGACGTGCTGCTCAAGGGCATCGCCCGCAGGATGGAGAGCTGCCTGCGCTCGGTGGACACCGTGGCGCGGCTGGGCGGCGACGAGTTCGCCGTGCTTCTGGAGGAGTTCAGAAACTCCCGCGAGGTCATCGAGGTTGCGGACCGCATCCGCGAGGTGCTGGACCGCCCCTTCACCATCTCCGGCAACGAGGTGTACTGCGGGGCCAGCATCGGCATCGTGCTCAAGACCAAGGAGTACGACACCACCGAGGAGATCCTGCGCGACTCCGACATCGCCATGTACCGCTCCAAGGAGTCCGGCAAGGACAGGCTCGCCTTCACCCGCAAGATGCGCGAGCAGGCCATGGAGCAGCTGCACATGGAGAACGAGTTGCGCCACAGTCTGAAAAACGACGACCTGGCCCTGCACTTCCAGCCTATCGTCTCCACCGTGGACGGGAGCCTGCAGGGCTTCGAGGCACTGGTGCGCTGGAACCACCCCTCGCGCGGCATGATCCCCCCCGACCGGTTCATCCCCCTGGCCGAGGAGACGGGGCTCATCCTGCCCCTGGGCGAGTGGGTGCTCACCCAGGCCATGCGCCAGATGGCGCAGTGGCGCGAGAGCGTCACCGGGGCGGACAGCATTTTCATCACGGTGAACATCTCCAGCAAGCAGTTCCGCCAGCCGGATCTGGTGGAGGTGGTGCGCCGCGTGCTGGAGGCCTTCGCCTTGCCGCCCTCGCGGCTGCGCCTGGAGATCACCGAGAGCGTGCTCATGGAGGACGCCCGGGGCGCGGTGGACAAGCTGGCCAGACTCAAGAGCCTGGGCGTCAGACTGCTGGTGGACGACTTCGGTACCGGGTATTCCTCGCTGAGCTACCTGCAGCGTTTCCCCATCGACGGGCTCAAGATCGACCGTTCCTTCATCAGCGGCGGCGGGGACAGGCGGGAGAACATGGAGATCGTGCGCACCATCATCGCCCTGGCGCGCAACCTGGGCCTGGGCGTGGTGGCCGAGGGCGTGGAGACCGTGGAGCAGTTGGAGAGCATGATCGAGCTGGAATGCGGCAGCGCCCAGGGTTTCCTCTTCGCCAGGCCCATGCCCGGGTGGGAGGCCGCGCGCCTGATAGGACGGGCATTCGAGCTGCCCGGCCACGACTTCATGGGGTGCAACACCTCCAGCGGCTGCTAGCAGCCTGCTGAAACATCCTCGCTGGCTGCGTTGCTGCAAAAAAGTCAAACCCTCACGTAGCCAACTACGCTTCGGCCTTGACTTTTTCTTGCGCCTTGCCAGCGAGTTTTTTGAGCAGGCTGCAAGAATCGGCGTGTTTCAACGAACTGCCGGGGCGCAAGCCCAGCCGACGGGATCACGTCCCGGCGGACCTGGCCTCGCTGACGGCGCGGGCCATAGCCCGCTCAAGATCCACCCGGCTCACCGGCTTGACCAGATACTGGTTCATGCCCTCACGTAGGGCTTCCTCACGCTCCTCGGGCATGGCGTTGCCTGTGAGCGCCACCAGGGGCAGCCCAGGGTCCCAGTTTCCCCCGCCCGCCCGTATGCGCCGGGCCGCCTCCAGCCCGCCCATCTCGGGCATACGCATATCCAGGAGGACCACGTCGAAGGCCTCCTTCCCCAGCAGTTCCAGGGCCTCGAGCCCGTTGACCGCCGTGCGCACCGAGTGCCCGGCCATCTCCAGCAGCTTCACGATCACCAGGCGGTTGATGCGGTCGTCTTCCGCCATGAGCACCCTGAGCGGGCGTGACGGCCGGGAGGACGCTGCCTCCGGCGGGGTCCAGACGCACTCTCCGGGGAGGCATGTCGGCAGCACCAGGGTGAAGAAGAACTCGCTGCCCTCCCCCGGGGTGCTATGCAGGGTCAGATATCCGCCCATGGCTTCCACCAGGCGCCTGGCGATGGTCAGCCCCAGGCCGGTGCCTCCCTGGCGGCTGGTCGTCCCCCCCGCCTGCGTGAAGGAGTCGAAAACCCGGGCCTGGTCCTGCGGCAGCAGGCCAACGCCGGTATCGCGCACGGAGAAACTGAGCACGACCTTGCCATGATCCCCATGGGGCTCGCCCGGCAGACAGGCCTCGGCGAGGCGCACGCAAACCGACACGGTGCCTTGCTCCGTGAACTTCACCGCGTTGCCCACGAGATTGAGCAGGATCTGGCGCAGCTTGGTCTCATCGGCCTGCACGGCCTCGGGCACGCCTTCGCCGATCGAGCTGGCGAGCTCGAGGCCCTTGGATTCGGCCAGGGGGCGCAAGGTGCGCACCACCGTGTCCAGGAGGTCGCGCATCCGCATGGGCGCGGGGCGTAGCTCCACCTTGCGGGCCTCGATCTTGGAGAGGTCCAGGATGTCGTTGAGCAGCCCCAGCAGCGCCCTGGCCGCCACGTTGAGCGTTTCGAGGTATTCGCGCTGCTCGGGCGAAAGGTCCGAAGCCAGCAGCAGTTCCGCCATGCCCAGCACGGCGTTCATGGGGGTGCGTATTTCGTGGCTCATGTTGGCCAGGAACTCGGTCTTGGCCTGGCTGGCGCTCTCGGCCCGGGAGATGGCCCTGATGAGGCGCTCGTTGGCCAGGGAAAGCTCCGCCGTACGCTCGGCCACCTTGCGCTCCAGATCCTTGTTCTGGCCGGTGATGATCGCGTTGCGGGACTCCAGGGCTTCGAAGGACTCCCGCAGTTGCCGGGCCATGTCGTTGAAGACGCGGGCCAGGTCCCCCAGCTCGTCCTGGCGTCCCTCTGGAATGCGGGCCTTGAAGCGGCCCTTGGCCAACGAGACGGCCGAGGCCCGGATCTGCTCGATGGGGCGCACGATCCAACGCGCCGTAATCAGTCCAGCGAAGCTGGCCGCCAGGATGGAGAGCAGGCAGAGCAGCACCGTGCGATGCGTGTTCTCCTGGATGGAGGCCAGAAAGTCGGATTTCGGCACCCCCACCACCAACCGCCAATCGAGCCCGAGCGCGTCCGTGAAACGCACGGACCTGGCCATCACGGTCTCGCCGTCCAGCTCGAAGGCGAACAGCGCGGGTTCCGTCGCCCCGCCGGAAGCGGCATGCCGTTTCAGGGCGATGGCCGCGGCCCGGACGGACCTGTCGCCGGACTCCTCCGCGGGGATGCGCTTGTAGCCGCTCTCCTGGTCGCCATAGAGGGGGGTATCCATGGATGTGGCCACCAGCAGGCCCCGCTCGTCCATGAAGAAGGCCCAGCCGTTGGTCCCAATGCGCATCTGGCGCAGATAGTCGCTGATCTGGGAGAGCACATAGTCCACGGCGAACACGCCCCGCAGTGCGCCGGATGCGTCGTAGACCGGGTGGGATGCGGTGATCGCCAGGTCCTTGATGACGAAGTGGCGGTAGATCGGAGACCAGACCGGTTTGCCCGCCTCCACCGCCGCCGCGTACCAGGGCCGGGTGCGCGGGTCGAAGTTCTTGAAGACGGCCACCACCTCCCCGGCCCTGTCATCCGGGGTCAGGGCGTAATAGGTGGAGTTGCCGCCGGTGGACTTCCCGGCATGCACCAGCTGCACCTCGCCGCGCTCGCCGCGCCTGGCGCCGTAGAACTCGCCGTCCGGCAGGCCCACGAAGTTGTACATGGCGGTGGGGAAGGCCCGCATCTGGCGGGCGAAGAACGGTTGCCAGGATTCCTCGCGGCCGAGGTCCAGCCCGCCGAGTTCCAGCGCGTTGGCGTCGATCCAGTTGGTCAGGGGGGGCGCGCCCAGGAATTCCCGGGCTCTGGAGACGATGCGCGCAGAGACCTCTTCGTCGAGCTGCCTGGCCACTTCCTCAGCGGAGCTGTGCCCGGCCACCACGGCCAACCAACCGGCCAGGGCCACAGCCAGAGCGGTCAGGGCGACGAAAGGCACCACGAGGGCCGTGGTGATGGAGCGTCTTTTGAAGATCGTGCTCGGGAGTGCGTCCGGCATGGTGCGGTTCCCTGGGATTGAACGGATTGAAGGCAGCCAAGCCGGTATCAAACTATTGGCAACCCCGTCTTACGGCAAGGGAAATTCTACCGCCGGGTTCGCCCCGGCGCTCATGCGGGCGCGCGCCGGTCCAGCCCGCCCTTGCCCGCGGGGGCTCGCTTGTGTACAGACTTGCCAGCCCGGTTCACTCCGGCGCGACACAACCCAATAGGAGCCGTTGACATGTTCCTTCGCATCCTGCCACTGCTTTGCGCCGTGCTGCTGGCCGTACCCGCCCTTGCCGAAGAGATCGACTGCGTGACCACGGAATGGAAGCTCCTGGGCGCCAACCACAAGGTCTGCGTCTACGCCTTCGAGGACCCGGACATCCCCGGCGTGACCTGCTACCTGAGCCAGGCCCGCACGGGCGGCATCTCCGGGGCGGTGGGCGTGGCCGAAGACCCCTCCGAATTCTCGATAGACTGCCGCCAGACCGGCACGGCGGCAATTCCCGACAAGCTGCCCAAGACCAGGAAGGTCTTCTCGGAAGGCACGTCCGTGCTCTTCAAAGACACCACTGTGACCCGCATGTGGGACGCCAAGCGCAAGGCCCTGATCTACCTGGCCATCAGCCGCAAGATCATCGCCGGGTCGCCCAAGAACGCCCTCTCGACGGTGGTGGTGCACTGATGATCCGCCCCGGCTCCGGTTCGCCCGGCTCCGGGGCTGCTCCGCGCGGCCCGGCCGCCCTGCTCCTGGCCGCCGCCCTGTGGCTGGCCCTGCTCGACCCTTCCCCCGCGCACTCCAGGACGCTCAAGCTCGCCCTCGACTCCATCCCCTTCACCCTGGACTACATGAGCGCCCTCACGGGCAACCTGACCACCTACGCCCACTGGGTCTTCGACCCCCTGGCGCGCTGGAACGGCGAGATGAAGCTCGAACCCAGGCTGGCGGAGCGCTGGCTGCTGCAGGACCCGCAGACCCTGCGGGTGTACCTGCGCGAGTCCGTCACCTTCCACTCCGGCAACCGCATGACCGCGCAGGACGTGGTCTGGTCCATCCGCCGCGCCCAGGGCTCCCCTTCCTGGAAGGCGCTGTTCTCCAACCTGGAGCGCGTGGAGGCGGTGGGCGAGCACATGGTGGACTTCCACTTCTCCCGCCCGGAGCCCCTGGCCGCCAACCTGCTCTGCTACATCTTCCCCATGGATTCCAAATACTATCAGGGCACGGACGCCAAGGGACAGCCCAAGGACGCCATCTACCGGGGCGACCCCGTGTTCGCCCACGCCAAAGCCTGCGGCACCGGCCCCTTCATGGTCTCCGGCTTCGACCCCGACCGGCGGCTGACCCTGGAGCGCTACCCGGAATACTGGGACGCCAGGAGCAGGGGCAACGTGGACAAGGTCGTGATCACCGCCATGCCCGACGCCGCCGCGCGGTGCGCCGCCCTGGTCTCCGGCCTGCAGGACTGCGTCTCGCCGGTCTCCCCGCAGGAGACTGAGCGCCTGCGCAAGACGCCCGAAGTCGGGTTGACCTATATGGCGTCCTCCCGCGTGATAACCATCGGCTTCAACCCCGCCGCCAACCCCGAATTCGAGGACCGCAGGGTGCGCCAGGCCTTCATCGCGGCCATCAACAACGCGGGCATAACCGACAAGGTGATGAACAAGCTCACCGTGCCCGCCCACCAGCTCTCGGCCAGGGGCATGTCCGGCTTCAACCCCGACCTCGTTCCGCGCTACGACCCGGAAAAAGCCCGGAGGCTCATGCGCGAGGCAGGTCTGGAGGGGGGCATGCGCGTGAAAATGATCGCCCCCAGCAACCGTTACACCAACGACGTGCTGGTGGCGGAGGCCGTGGTCGTTATGCTGGCCCGCATCGGCGTGAGCGTGGACCTGGAAACCATCCCCCTCGCCCAATACTGGCCCGCCTTCCAGGAGCGCCGGGCCGGGCTGCAGATGCTCGGCTGGCGGCCCGACACGGAGGATTCGGCCAACAGCTTCCAGTTCCTGCTCATGTGCCGCAAGCCGGAGGGGGACGTGGGTTCCGCCAACTCGGGGTACTGCAACCCCGACCTGGACGAGATGGTGGAGGCCGCCGCCAGGGAATGCGACCCGCTTGAGAGAGGGCGGATACTGCGCGGGGCCGAGCGCCTGGCCTACGACGACGCCGCCTGCATCACCCTGCATTACGAGCCCCTCACCTGGGCCTTCCGCAAAAACGTCCGCCTGGAAAGGGCCGTGACGCCGCAGAACAACCTGCTCCTGGGCGAAGTGGAGATGAACTGACCGCTCTGGAGCGGACGCCGGTCAGGCCGGGTTGCGCACGCAGTAGGAGGACACGGCCGTCCTGTTGCGGCCCTGTTTCTTGGCCCGGTACAGCGCCTCGTCCACGGCCTTGTAGAGCGAGGAGAAATCCTGGATCGAGGGGCAGACCTCGGCGACTCCCAGACTCAGGGTGCAACTGACCGCCTGGGCGCCCACCATGTGCGCGGGCCTGCACGAGACGGCCTGCCGGATGCGCTCCGCCAGGGCCACGGCGTCCTCCAGGGTGGTTTCGGGCAGCAGCACCGCGAACTCCTCCCCGCCCAGCCTGGCCACGAAATCGTTGGAGCGCGCCGAGCGTCGCACCCGCCCCGACACTTCGCGCAGCACCTCGTCGCCCACGGGGTGGCCCCAGGTGTCGTTGACCAGCTTGAAGTGGTCCATGTCCATGAGGATCAGGCTCAGGGGCCGCTCGTAGCGCAAGGCCCGGGTAATCTCAGAATTGACGATCTCCGAGAAGCGCCTGCGGTTGTACAGGCCGGTGAGCATGTCCGTGTCCGCGCGGATCGTCAGCTCCGCCTCGGCCTCGCGCAGATTGGCCATGGCCTCCTGCAGCCTGGAGTTGAGCATCCCCAGATACAGGGCCGCCAGGATCAGGGCCAGCAGCAACGAGCCGACCACGGCCACCAGCAGGCCGTGCTGGCTGGTGAAATCCCTGAGGGATATGCGCCCGTGGTCCTCGTAGGGCGACACCCGCAACTCGCGCATGATGCGGTGGATGGACTCGTAATCCAGGGGCACGGTCCACTGCACGCTGTTGTCCGTGCACGTCCCGGGCGGCATCGTCAGCAGCACGGCGGCCACCGCCTTTGCCTGCCCCTCCGGCGTGTGGGCCAGCCTGGAGAAGGGCCATTCCGGCACCAGCTCCGTGGAGTACAGGAAGGGGAAGGCCGGGTTTGGCTGAAAGCCGGGCGGAAGGAGTATCTTCACGTCCTCAAGGCGCAGCTGGCCTTTCTGCGCCATGCGCTCCAGGGTGTCGGTGCGCACGGTGCCCACGTCCGCTCCGCCGGAGAGCACCATCCGCACCACCGCGTCGTGGGTTCCAGGGAAGCTCAGCTGCGGGCAGACCTTGCGAGGATCCACGCCCTGGGCGCTCAGCGTGGAGAGGCCCACCAGCCAGCCCCCCATGGAGCCCTCGGAGGTGGCCGCGAAGCTCTTGCCCCGGATGTCCTGCAGGGTGTTGATGTCGTCCCGTCCGGCTTGCGTGAAGATCACCCCGCCGAACGACGCCGTGACCCGGTCGCCCATCTGGTTGACCAGCGTGGCGATGCGCATGGCCCTGTAACGGACCTCCAGGTTCACGTAGATGGCGGGGTTCGCAAGGATGTAGTCCACCGTGGCCTCGGCCGCGGCCCGGTCCACCTCTTCGAAGTCCAGCGGGACCAGCGTGAAGGCCACGCTTGGCAGGGCGCGGGAGAGGCTCCGCACCAGAGGCGACCACTGCTCCAGGCAGGCATCCTTGCCGCGGTTGGCCAGCACGCCGATGCGGGCCTGCGGTTTGGCCTCCTGCGCGGCGAACAGGCAGGTCGGCAGGAGGCACATCAGAAGCAGGAGGACAGCATACCGGAGCGCCCGGCCCGCCTGAACGGCTCCCGGGGATGACGCGTCTCGCGTCTCAGGCAGGGATGCTCCGTCGCCCGTCGTCGTCCGCATGGCTTCACCCTGTCTCATGCGATGCAGAACTTCAAGCACTAAGCTGAGTTACGACGTTTTCACAGTACGAGGCCCAGTTCTGTCACGCCATCTGCTGATACACTTGTCCGGTGGCCTCCCCGGCCTGCATGTACAGGTCCGCGGCCGCCGGAAGGGGGATGTTCAGCCCGGTGAGATGCGCCCGGGCCGAGTCCCAGGCGTCATGGCTCACGCTGTCGCCCAGGGCCGTGAAGCGCGACAGGGGCTCGCTCGCGTCGCGTAGCAGGGCCCGCTTGAGGTCCTCGCTCAGGGGCATGTCGTCGACGATGTCGCGCATGGATTCGCCCAGGAAGGCGTCCACGTTGCTCAATAGCCCGAGCAGGAAGAGCTTGTCCGGGCTGTGGCCCCCCCCCGGCACGCGCCCGCCCAGCAGGGACAGGAAGTTGGCCAGGTGCAGGGTGCGGTAGCACAGCTCGCGCCCCCGGTCGGAGGGGTCGATATCAGAGAGAACGGCCGCCAGAGCCCACTTTCTCAGGGTGTTGGTCCCCACGAGGGAGGCCGCGCGGTGGAGGGTGTCCACCCGGTGGGTCATGGCGAAGGCCGCGGTGTTCACGAAGTGCAGCAGGCGCACGCTCAGGGCCACGTCGGTGGAGATGTTGCGCACGATGGCGTCCAGGTCGGCTGTGTCGTCAGCCAGTTCCTTGAGCAGCCTGAGCCGCGTGAGCTTGTGCGTGGAGAGGCGCTTGCCGGTGAGCTCCTGCGGGCGGGCGAAGAAGAAGCCCTGGAAGAAGTCGAACCCCAGGAACTTGCAGCTCTCGAACGCCTTCCAGGTTTCCAGCCGGGAGGCGACCAGCTTACCCTTCCAGCCCTGCAGCCCCGCCCGGATGCGCGCCGCCTGCTGGCCCGGGTTTTCGCCCACGGGCACCTTGATGAAGCTCGCCAGGCGCAGGAGCTCCGCCTTGCCCTCGGCGGCCTCGGGCGTGAAGTTGTCCAGCAGGAAGACGTAGCCCGCGCCGTGCAGGTCCTTGCAGGCGGCGATGAATTCGGGGGACGCTTCGGCCGCGCAGGGCACCTCCAGGATTACCTTGCCCGGCGGCAAGGCCAGCACGTGGCGCGAGATGATGTTGTCCATCCCCACGTTGACCGTGAGCTTCAGGCCCTGCTTCACCCCTTTGGAGGCCAGGGCGAAGCCGTCGGCGATGATCCTGTTGGTGGCTTCGTCGTAATCGGTGATCAGGGCGCAGCTGTCGCCGTCGCAGGTCCTGAAGAGGACCTCGTATCCGAAGGTCTCGAGCTTGCGGTTGAAGATGGGTTGCCTGGCCACCACGAAGTCGTAGGCGGGCATGTCAGTCCGGGCGGGATCG
This sequence comes from Fundidesulfovibrio soli, assembly GCF_022808695.1. Classification (NCBI taxonomy): domain Bacteria; kingdom Pseudomonadati; phylum Thermodesulfobacteriota; class Desulfovibrionia; order Desulfovibrionales; family Desulfovibrionaceae; genus Fundidesulfovibrio; species Fundidesulfovibrio soli. The sequence continues at coordinate 51,378 of NZ_JAKZKW010000003.1, read as the reverse complement.
TGTGCGTCGCTCATGCGCTCTCCCTTGGAAAAATGCGTACCAACCAGGGCGGCGCGGCTCGAACGGACTGACGGCTTGTTCCCAGGTTTACGTTATTTATGAATCAATCAAATACGATCCCGCGTCAAGAACCTTCCCTGATACATCCCGGCGGCCTCAGCCCATGGGCGCCGCGCATTGGGCGATGGGCTGCACGAATTGGGGTTGCGAGTCCCAGGGGAAGAGGATCCAGGTATCCTGGCTGACCTCGGTGATGAACGTGTCAACCAGCGGGCGGCCTTCGGGCTTGGCGTACACTGTGGCGAAGTGGGCCTTGGGCAGCATCTCGCGCACGGCAACGGCGGTGCGGCCGGTGTCCACAAGGTCGTCCACCAGGAGCCAGCCCTCGCCGTCGCCCTGCACGCCCTTGAGCACGCGCACGCCCTCGCCCTGCACCTGCCCCTCGTAGCTGGCCACGCAGATGGTGTCGATGAGCCGGATGTCCAGCTCGCGGGCGATGATGGCCGCCGGGATCAGGCCCCCCTTGGTGATGGCGTAGATGCCCTTCCACGGCCCCAGGGACATCAGCCGCCAGGAGAGGGCCCGGCAGTCCCGCTGGAGCTGCTCCCAGCTGACGGGGTACATGCGTTTGTAGCGTTCGGCGTCGGTCATGTGCACTCCTGAAGATATTGTGGCGCGCCCGTGCGGCCTCAGCGGCAGCGGCCGGCCTGGCTGGCCTGCCGTTGCAGCTCTTTGGCGTTCTTGAGGGGGTTCGCCGCGTCGAGGACGAGGAAATGGGCCTGGCGGCAGTCCCGGCCTGTGCGCCAGCGCACCCGGTACAGGCCCTGGGACATGGGGCTCCCGGCCCCGAAATCGGCCGGATAGCGCAACGACTCCTGATGCCCCGCCGGGCGCTTGCGCGCCGTGCGGCCGCCGGGGGCGGTCACCTCGCATTGCGCCCCCCGCAGCCTGGATTCCTGCAGGCCGCGCACGCCCAGGACGGCCTGGCCGTCCGGGGGCACGGGCGCCTGGGGAGCGGTCACGCCCCAGCGGTCGGCGGCGTGCGCGACGCCGGTATGTGCGGGAGAAAGCAGCGGGAGGGCCAGAAGCGCGAGGAACAATACTGTGATGCGGCGCATGCGGTAAAATGTACCGCTTTGCGGCGCGTGGTCAAGTGATTGCCCTCAGCGGGAGACATGTCGCCACGTTCGGCTTACCCCCGCCGGACTGTTAAGGGTTCGAAGCGACACGCAGCCGCCCTTGCAAGGAGGGCCAAAACAGCTTAAAGAGGTTTCTGCTCCATTTTTTCTGTGTTTTCAAAACGATACGTCGTATCAACGGTTTAGTGAGGCCCGGTTGTCGTATGCTCCAGCAAGACCAGTCCGAGTCGGCAGCGTGCTTTCTCTCCCGCCACCCCGTCTTCGACAGAGACAAGACCATCTCCGCGCACGAGGTCGTGGCGCGCTCCTGTCTGCATCCCGGGACCCCGGCCCACTCCGACGTGCAGGCCTTCTCCTGGCTGGTGACCGACGGCGCCTCCGAGCTGCAGAGCCTGCTCGAGGAGTGCAACCGCCTGCTCATCAACGTGCCCGACCCCATGCTGGACGCCCCCGAGGTGCATCTGCTGCCCATGGACCTGTGCGACCTGGTGGTCAGCCCCGAGCACTGCACGCGCTCCAACCTTAGCGAGGTCCTGGAGTTCCTGCAGGACTACGGCTACTCCATCGCCCTGCGCTTCGAGGGCGGATGCGGCCAGCACGAGCATCTGCTGCGCTATGCCAGCATGGTCATCCTGGACCTCAAGCTCCTCAGCCCCATGCAGTTGGCCAAGGAGCGCAAGTTCCTCAAGAAATTCCCGCTCAAGCTCATGGTTTCCGGCATCGGCACCTGGGAGGCCTTCGCAGGGTCCAAGGCCCTGGCGTTCGACTATTTCTCGGGGACCTTCTTCGGCCGCCCCGAGATCGTGAAGGGCCGCAAACTCTCGGTGAACAGCCTCACGCGCATGGAGCTGATCTCCGCCCTGCTCAAGGAGGACTCCACCTTCGCCGAACTGGCCGCGCCCATCGCCAAGGACGCCTTCCTGAGCTACCGCCTGCTGCGCTACGTCAACTCGCCGGGCATGGGCCTGGGCCGCACCGTGAGCTCCATCGAGCACGCCGTGGCCATCCTGGGCGACACCTCGTTCAAGCACTGGGCCATGATGGCCCTGGTCTCAAGCCTCGACTCCACCCCCAAGGGCGAGGAGCTGGGCTACCTCTCGCTGCAGCGCGGGGCCTTCCTGGAGAAGATCGCGGCGAGGGCCGCCTCCTCCCCGCTGCCGCCGCGCTCCATGTTCCTGCTGGGCCTGTTCTCCCTGCTGGACGCCATGCTCGATCAGCCCATGGAAGAGCTGGTGGGCACCATGCCCATGGACCCGCGCATCAAGGCCGCCCTCACGGGCGAGCGCAACATGCTCGCCCCCTGGCTGGACCTGCTCGAATGCGTGGACCAGAACCAGTTCTGCGACGTCACCGCCATCCTGGAAGGCCAGAAGGTCAATCGCTTCGGGGCGGCCAGGGACTACCTGGAGGCCGCCCGCTGGGCCAGGCACTGCTTCAGGGCCGGGAAGGACGGCGAGGACGAGGCGCAGGAGCAGGCGGGGGCGTAGTATGGCTTTAGGTCGCCGGCACCCGCCGCGCGCCGGTCATCCCGCACTAACGTGAAGCCGCGTGGGGTTCCAAGGGGCTTAGGCCCCTTGGCCGCCGGAGGCTCCACCTCCCCCTGCCCGCCTACCCTGGGGAAGTACTCTCCGCTGCTCCCCCGCTATCCCGAATCGTTTTAGCTTCGGGTCTGTTCCATCGGAAATCATTCAACTCTTGCTCGGTATTCCCAGCATTGGCATCACATCCCGCACTGCATATTTACAATGCCAAATCTTATTGACTTTATATGATATTTTCAATACCTTAGCCAAGGGAGGCAAACATGGAACCACCAATCAACCCAACAAGCAGATGGCGAAAACTTGTCATCCTCACACTCAAGAAACTGATTTTCTTCTGGGTCCTTTGGACAATTTACTTCAATTTTATGCGGTAATTTGACATGCTAAACAATAAATATATTATATATTTTTTGGATTTATCGCACGATGCCGCATGCTGTGCCATCTCGTACTTCATTGCCGACGCCACGCGGGACACTGTTTCTCATCTGATTTCACTGATTAAATAACAAGATGGAGCAGGCCGTGGCCAGCTCCATTTGTTGCGATTAATTCCTTTTCTTGTCTTCAAGCTCAGGGATACGCTGATCGTGCTCACCGAAGGCGGTTCTTCTGCCAAACCGATTCCATCCGCCAGAAGACTCCCACATATTCCTGAATGGACGGCGCATAGCGACGATTGTCACCTGACACCGCAGCACTGGCGGAGCAGGTTGTGAGTTGGTTCGCTCGGCTGGCTCCAGCGTCTCCCTGCAAACGAGCCTTCAGCTCTCGACTCCCCTTCCGCTTCGCGTCCACAGCGCGATTATTCAGAACGCAAAAAGCCGACGGGCCATGCCCGTCGGCTTTCAACATTTTGGAAGACCAAGCCCTCGGGAGGGCGAAATCCGGCGCTACATGATGCGGTCGATGAAGCTCTTGATGCGCGGCAGCTCGCAGTCCTTGCCGAAGAACTCCGCTGGAGGGTCTTTCAGCAGGATGCGTCCGTCCTCCATGAAGGCCACGCTGTCCGCCACTTCGCGGGCGAAGCCCATGTTGTGCGTGACGATGATCATGGTCATGCCTTCGAGGGCCAGCTTCTTGATGGCCTCGAACACCTCGCCCACCAGCTCCGGGTCCAGCGCGGAGGTGGGTTCGTCGAAGAGCATCAGCTTGGGCCGCATGGCCAGTGCCCGCGCGATGGCCACGCGCTGCTTCTGCCCGCCCGAGAGCGTGGCCGGGAAGCGTTCGGCCTTGTCGGCCATGCCCACCTTCTCGAGCATCGCCAGGGCCAGGTCGCGCGCCTCGGCCTTCTGCTGCCCGAGCACGGTCACGGGCCCTTCCATCACGTTGCCCAGCACCGTCATGTGCGCGAAAAGGTTGAACTGTTGGAAGACCATGCCGATCTGGGTCCGCAGGGCGCAGAGGTTCTTCTGGTTGTCCAGCACCAGCTTGCCGTTCACGGTGCGGTAGCCCGCGGGCTTGCCCTCGAAGAGGATCTCGCCGGAGTCGATGGTCTCCAGGAAGTTCATGGAGCGCAGCAGCGTGGACTTGCCCGAGCCCGAAGGCCCGATGATGACCACCTTGTCGCCCCGGTCCACGGTGATGCTCACGTCGTCCAGGGCGGCGTGCTCGCCGAAGTGCTTGCGGATGCTGCGGCACTCGATCAGCGGGGCCGCGTCAGCGTTTCTCATAGATTCCCACCCGCTCCTCGATGCGCTCGAAAATGAACGTGAACACCGTGGTGAAGAAGAGGTAGATCACGCCCGCCAGGATGATGGCCGTGACGTTGAAATAGGTGTTGAACATCTGGTCCGCCGCGCGCATCAGCTCCACCATGGCGATGGTGGAGACCAGGGCCGTGTCCTTGATCAGCGCCGTGAACTCGTTGGCCACGGGCGGGATCAGGCGCTTGTAGGTCTGGGGGATGATGACCCGGCGCATGGCCTGGCCGTAGGTCATGCCCAGGGCCTTGGCCGCCTCCATCTGTCCGGCGGGGATCGACTCGATGCCTGCGCGGATGATCTCGGCCAGGTAGGCCGAGTAGTTCACGCCCAGGCCGATGAGCGCCGCCGTGAGGGGCCTCAGCGTGATCCCCAGCGACGGCAGGCCGTAATAGATGAAAAAGAGCTGCAATAAGAGCGGCGTGCCCCGGAAGAGCCAGATGATGAACCAGCAGGGCATGCGCAGCACCCTGAAGGAGCTCAGGCGGCCCAGGGCGATGATCAGCCCGCCGATGGGCGAAATGATGATGGTGCAGAACACCAGCAGCAGCGTCATGCCCGCGCCGGAGAGCAGCGAGGGCAGGAAGCGCTGGCAATCCTTGAGGAAGCGCTCCCAGCCGGGCATGCGGTCCCGCTCGATGGAGGCGATGAGGTTCTTGGCCTCGGCGTGGCCGGAGAAGTGGGCCAGCACGTCGCGGGCGGCCTGCACCGCGCCGTCGAAGTCCTCCCGGGCCAGGCGCAGCCGGGCCACCTGCATGCGCGCGGAGGCGTACTCGCCCTCGTCCTCCTGGGTGCCTTCGCCCGGGGCGGGTACGGCCAGGTAGGCGGCCTCGGCGTCCTCCAGGCGGCCCTCGGCCATGGCGTCGCGCCCCTGGCGCATGAGCTCTTCCACGTCGGCCGCGAAAGCCTGAAGGGGGGCGTGGAGAAGGCCCGCGCACAGCGCGCAGAGCAGGGCCAGGATGATGGCCAGGCGCGTCGGGGGAGCAGAACGTCGGACGGGATTTCTCACTGCGCGGTGCCTGTGGGGATGCTTTTGTGCCGCCCTGATGAGAGGGCTGGCCGGTTGCGCGTCAAAGGGGGCCCGGCGCGCCGGGCCCCCGCATTCGTCAACGGAGCCGAAGCGTTACCACTTCTTGGGGTTGGCGATGTCCTCGCCGAACCACTTCTTGCTGATCTTGGCCATGGTGCCGTCGGCGACCATCTGGTCGAGGGTCTTCTGCACCTGGGCCTCCAGGTCCTTGTCGGCCTTGCGGAAGGCGATGCCGAAGGGCTCCTTGGTGATGAAGCCGGGCACGACCTTGTACTTGCCGGGGTTGGTGGAGACGAAATAGCGGCCGGAAACGTTGTCGATCACCACGGCGGCCAGGCGGCCGGCGTCCAGATCAAGGAAGGCCTTGGGGTTGGCGTCGTATTCCTTCACCTCGGTGGGGGCCTTGGGCAGCTTCTTCACGGCCTCGACCGCGGAGGAGCCCTTCTGCACGCCGATGACCTTGCCGCCCAGCTCGGCGAAGCCCTTCACCTTGCTGTCGGCCTTCACCACGGCGATCTGGCCGTCCATGATGTAGGGCTTGGTGAACAGCACCTTCTCGGCGCGCTCGGGGGTGATGGTCATGCCGTTCCAGATGCAGTCGAACTTCTTGGAGTCGAGCGAGAGGATCACGCCGTCCCAGGCGGTGGGCTGCCACTCGATCTTGATGCCCAGGCGCTTGCCCAGCTCTTCGGCGGCGTCGATGTCGAAGCCCACCAGCTTGCCGTCGTCCTGCTTGAAGCCCATGGGGGGGAAGGAGTCGTCCAGGCCGATGACAAGCTTGCCGGCCTTTTTCACGGCGTCCCAGGAGCCGTCGGCCGCCTGCGCCATTCCGGTGAAACCGATCAGAAGAAGCGCCAGAGCCAGAATCCAGATGCGTTTCATTTCAGCCTCCAGTTGTGATTGCGTGCCTTGCCAGAGACACCGCCCGGCTTCGCGGGCAAACCCGCACCACCTATAGGATGCCGGGCTTTGTGGCAAGGGGGTGACGGACCCGCCCCGCCCCTTGGGTCCCGGGGGCCGCAAACAAAAAGACCCCGGCCGGGGCCGGGGTCTCGCTGTTTATCGCCCGCCGATCAGGACTGGGCCTGGGGGCCGAGGAAGCGGATGGAGACGATCTCGTACTGGATCTTGCCGCGCGGGGCGTCCACGATGAACTCGTCGCCCTCCTCCTTGCCGATCATGGCCTGGGCCACGGGGGAAAGGATGGAGATGCTGCCCTTGGAGGGTTCTGACTCGTCCGGGCCCAGCAGCGTGTAAGTTTTGCTCTCGCCGGTGTTGACGTCTTCGATCTCCACGGTGGCCCCGAAGATGGCCTTCTCGCCGTCCAGGGTGGCCAGGTCGATGACGCGGCAGGTGCCCAGGCGGCCCTCCAGGTAGCGGATGCGGGCTTCAAGCATGCCCTGGCGCTCGCGCGCGGCGTCGTAGCCGGCGTTCTCCTTCAGGTCGCCTTCCTCGCGGGCCTCTTTGATGGCCTCGATGACGGCGGGACGCTCCTTCTTCAGGTTGTCCAGTTCCTTTTCCAGACGCCTGTAGCCTTCGACGGAAATGGGGATGTTCTGCATGTTCGGCACCTCGAATCGTCCAGAGGACTTCGGAATAAAAAAATGACTGGCCCGGAACCTTGCGGTCCCGGGCTCAATCCGGTTGGTCATTCTTAAGGCAGCTCCCGGCCGCGGTCAAGGGGGGACGGCCCGCGACGCGATGGCCGGCTGGGGTTCGTGCCCGGCAGCTGAGGCCCGAGCGGGCGCGGGTATGATCTTGCGCTGGCGCTTGCGCCAGATGGGCGTCCTCCCCGGCAGCTTGATCAGGCCCGGGTCCGCGCGGGCCGCAGCGGCCGGGCACGGACCCGGAGAATCGAACCTCCGCCCTAATGCACGGTGCGGCCCTTGTTCGCGGCGTAGAGCCTGGCCTTCTCCTCGCGCTCCTTGAGCACCTCGGCCTCCAGGCCGTCCAGCCGGGCGCAGAGGGTTGCGGCCACCTCGGCCACGCCCGCCCCGCCCAGGCTCTCCACGTGCTCCAGGTCGGCGGCCATCTGCTTCTCCATGCGCTCGGACTCCAGGAACATCACGTAGGCCAGGGCCAGGGCGGCGTTATTCTCCTCCGAGCCGTCGCAGAGCACCACGATCTGCTCCAAGCCGGCCGTGGCGAAGAGCGTCTCCACGAACATGCCGATCCACTTGCGGTGCAGCTCGGGCAAGAGCGCGGGCACCGTCTCGGCCACGCAGGCCGCCGCCTCGGGCGAGAGGTCCGGCCGGGTGGCCCCGAGCAGCTCCTTGATGTCGTCCTGGCGGGTTTTTCGGGCCTCCAGGGCGCGCAGGTAGAGCACCTTGTTGATGTACAGCCTGCAGGCCGCCTCGCGCGGGTCAATCATGGCTTCTCCGTGGGTTGCGGTCACGTTGTGGGGCGCCATTCCAGCGTCTGTTCAAAAACCGCGCGGGCAAGGCGCGCGGGAAAGCCGGGTCCGAAGCGTATTGCGCATACGTGAGGGTCCGGCTTTTTCCACGCAACGCGGCCTGCGCGGGAATTGCAACAGGCGCTATCCTTCGGCCCTGTCCTGCGGCAACAGCAGGTTCAGCACCACGCCCGCCACGCCGGCCAGGCCGATGCCCTCCAGGTGGATGCCCCAGAAGCTGAAGCTCATCTTGCCCATGCCGAGCACCACGATGAGCGCCACGATGACCATGTTGCGGGGCTTCATGAGGTCCTGCCCGTCCTGCACCAGGGAGTTCAGGCCCACCACCATGATCGCGCCGAAGAGCAGCAGCATGATGCCGCCCATGACCGGCGCGGGGATGGTCTGCAGCAGGGCTCCCAGCTTGCCCACGAAGGCCAGGGCGATGCCGGTGAGCGCGGCCCAGGTCATCAGGGCGGGGTTGTAGATCTTGATCAGCGACACCGCGCCCGTGACCTCGGCGTAGGTGGTCAGCGGGGGGCCGCCCAGGAAGCCCGCCAGGGTGGTGGCCACGCCGTCGCCCATGAGGGAGCGGTGCACGCCGGGCTTGTCGATGTAATTCTTGCCCGTGACGGAGCCGATGGCCAGGATGGAGCCGATGTGCTCGATGATGGGCGCGATGGCCACGGGCAGGATGATCATGATGGCGTCGAAGCTGAACGCCGGGGCCACGAAGTTGGGCATCTTGAACCAGGGCGCGGCGGCCACGGGGGCGAAGTCCACGATGCCCATGACGAGGCTTGTGGCGTAGCCCGCCACGATGCCGCAGACGATGGGGATCAGCTTGAGCATGCCCCGGCCCTTGATGGCGATGAGCACCGTGACGGCCAGAGAGATCATGGAGATGATCATGGCCTGGTTCTCGGGGTAGAGCACCTTGGCCCCGTCGCCCGTCTTGCCCATGGCCATGTACACGCCCACCGGGGCCAGGATCAGGCCGATGACCATGATCACCGGGCCGGTGACCACGTGCGGCAGGATGCGCAGCAGGAAGCTCGTGCCCTTGGCTTTGATGAGCAGCGCGAAGAGCACGTACATGATGCCCACCGAGGCCAGGCCGCCCAGGGTGGCGGCCGTGCCGTGGCGCTGCACCGAGAGCATCACCGGGGCGATGAACGCGAAGGAGGAGCCCAGGAAGATGGGAATCTGGAACTTGGTCAGCACCTGGTAGATGAGCGTGCCCAGGCCCGCGGTGAACAGGGCCACGTTGGGGTCCAGCCCGGTGAGCAGCGGCACCAGCACGAGGGCGCCAAAGGCCACGAACAACATCTGGGCTCCCACGGGCACGTCCCGCAGGCGCAGCTGGTAATCGCCGTTGTTAACCAAAGCCATGACTCCCCCCTATTTGGTGCCGAAGATTTTATCGCCAGCGTCGCCCAGGCCGGGCAGGATGTAGCCCACTTCGTTGAGGCGCTCGTCGATGGCCGCCACGTAGACGTGCACGTCCGGGTGGGCGGCCTCCAGGCGCGCCAGTCCCTCGGGGGCGGCCACCAGGAACAGGCCCTTGATCTTCTTGCAGCCCGCCTCCTTGAGGAGGTCGATGGTGGCGATGAGCGTGCCGCCCGTGGCCAGCATGGGGTCCAGGATGAGGGCGGTGCGCTTATGGATCTCCTTGGCGAGCTTCACGTAGTAGCGCACGGGGGAGAGGGTCTCCTCGTTGCGGTACATGCCCACCACGCTGACCTTGGCCCCGGGGATCATGTCCAGCACGCCGTCCATCATGCCCAGGCCCGCGCGCAGGATGGGAACAACGGTTATTTTCTTGCCCTTGATCTGCTCAACTTCCACGGGCCCGGCCCAGCCCTTGATGGTCTTGGGCTCGGTCTTGAGGTCCTTGGTGGCTTCGTAGGTGAGCAGCCTGGCAACCTCTCCGGCGAGGTCGCGGAATTGGTTGGTGCTCACGCCGTCCTGGCGCAGAATGCCCAGCTTGTGCTTCACCAGAGGGTGGTCGACCACTGTGACAGGCATGGACCTCTCCTTATTTTTTAAGTTTTCACATGTGCAGCAAACCTCCAGGTTCTTGCAGAATTGGCGCTGGCCGGTCAAGACCGTTGTTGACACCGCCGTTAAAAGGCTTATTGGTGTTCCCGGCGCACACCGCGCCACGGCATGCCTGCCTGCGTGGCGGGGGCTAGCTGCAGCCCCGCCCATCCCGCCAGACTGTTCCTGCCGAAACCAACGACATTATCCCCGATGACGCTTCCCTGACGGGTCGGCAGCACGCCAAGTCACGCTCGCTCATCGCCTCACAACCAGAACACGAGGTTCTCCTTTTGCAATTCGATTCTTTCGGTTTTCATCCCACCATTTCCGCCAACATCAAATCCCTGGGCTATGAAGCCCCGACCCCCATACAGGCCGAAGCCATGCCCCACGTGCTCGAAGGGCGCGACGTCATGGGCCTGGCCCAGACCGGCACCGGCAAGACCGCGGCCTTCCTGCTGCCCATTATCGACAGGTTCATGAAGGACCCCAAGCCGCTGCGCGGCACCGTCCGTGCCCTGATCATCGCCCCCACCCGCGAGCTGGCCGAGCAGATCAGCGAGAGCGCCCGCGACTACACCAAGGGCGCGCGCATCCGCACCGTCACCGTGTACGGCGGCGTGGGCCTCGGACCCCAGGCCAGCCGCCTGCGCCAGGGCGCCGACATCCTGGTGGCCTGCCCGGGCCGCCTGCTGGACCACCTGAACCAGGGCAACGCGAATCTTTCCGGCGTTGAGACGCTGGTGCTGGACGAAGCCGACCACATGTTCGACATGGGCTTCCTCCCGGATATCCGGCGCATCCTCTCCACCCTGCCCAAGGACCGCCAGACCCTGCTGTTCTCCGCCACCATGCCCGACTCCATCCGTGGGCTGGCCAACGAGACGCTCAAGAACCCGGCCCTGGTGCGCATCGGCCGCACGGCTCCGGCCTCCACCGTCGAGCAGTGCCTCTTCCCCGTGCCCCAGCACCTGAAGACCAAGCTGCTGCTCAACCTGCTGGAGCAGAAGCCCGAAGGCTCCGTGCTGGTGTTCACCCGCACCAAGCACCGCGCCAAGCGCCTGGCCGAGCAGCTGGAGCGCTCCAGCCACACGTCGGCCTGCCTGCAGGGCAACCTCTCCCAGACGCAGCGCCAGAAGGCCATGGACGGCTTCCGCACCGGCCGCTACCGCGTGCTGGTGGCCACCGACATCGCCGCGCGCGGCATCGACGTCTCCCGCGTGGCCCACGTGGTCAACTTCGACCTGCCCGACACCCCCGAGACCTACACCCACCGCGTGGGCCGCACCGGCCGCGCCGAGCGTGAAGGTCAGGCCTATTCCCTGGTGACCCACGAGGACAACTCCATGGTCCGGGCCATCGAGCGTCTGCTGGGCAAGACCATCGAGCGCAAGAAGATGGACGGCTTCGACTACGCCGTGCCCGCCCCTGACCGCCACAGCGACTTCGACCGGCCCATCATGCGTCCGGGCGGCGGACGCGGCGGTTACGGCGGCAACAACCGCCGCTCCGAGGGCGGACAGGGCCAGCGCCGCCCCGCCTACGAGGGCTACTCCGCCGACACCAGGCGCCAGCCCGCCTCCGGCGACGGCGTGAGCCAGCCCGCCACCCAGCCTGCCGCCGGGCATCTCCCCGGCCACCACGCCGGCCAGAAGCGCCAGGGCCAGGAGCGCCAGGGGTATTCTGGCGAGCGCCGCCGCGCCCAGGGCGGCCAGGGCGGCCAGGGTCCCTACGCCAACAACCGCCGCCAGGAGTCCGGCGAGGGCGGCACCCGCCGCGCCGAGGGCTACCAGGGCGCCAACCGCCACCAGGGCGGAGAGCGCAAGCCCTCCTTCTACGGCAGCAGCATGGGCCAGGAGGCCGGACAGGGCTTTGCCCGCCGCGATGACTCCGAGGCCAACCGCCCCTCCAGGCAGAACGGCAGCCGCCGCCGCGAAGACGCCGACGGCAACCGCGCTGCTTAAGCTGAGCCCGCACTATTGAAATGAAAAGGCCCCCGTCTCGCGACGGGGGCTTTTTTCTTGGCCCTCACTCCCCGCCTACGGCGTGCACGTCGCCACTCCCTGCCCGTCGAAGGTGCAATACTGGATGACCGCCCCGTCCGGGCCGTACTCCGTCCTGGTCAGGATCAGTCCGTGGGAGTATGTTTGGATAAAGTGAATGCTCCCGGCCTCATAGAACTCCTTGCAGACCCCGTGCAGACTGCCCTGCTGGTCGTAGTGCTGGATATCGTAGACCGTGGTGCCGTCCAGGCGGAATCTCACGCCGGTCTTGAATGCCGCCACGTTCGGCCAGCTACAGTAGAACGACCACAATTTCGTCCACTGCGGGTCCTGATAGTGCTCCTGGGCCAGCGTGATCAGGTGCGACTCGTCCACCCACCAGCGGGAGAGCCCGTCCTCCGAGATCAGCATGGGCGCGTCGTCCGGCACCTCCGGGCAGAAGCGGCACTTGGCCGCGTCGCCCAGCATGAGGTCCGCCCCGGAGACCGTCGTGTAGGGGCTCTTGGAGTCCCCGTTGACGGCGGCGATCACGTACACGTCGCCGGGCGCGGCCGCGAGCATGTGCGGGTTGAACATCTTGAGCGTGGCCACATAGCTGAACGGCCCGTTGGCGTTCGTGCCCTTGTAGAGCACATAGGTCATGTCCGGCGTCTCGGAGATGGGGCTCAGCATGTACTGCACGCCGGAGGGCACGGAGTCGATGAACGCCGTCCACTTCAGGGCCGAGAACGGGGCGAGGCTGCCGGTCAGGCGGCCCGGCGGCGGGTCGGAGCTGTGCCAGACCGCGTCGCTGGCGGGCACCGGCCAGCCGGCATAGCCCGTGTTGCCGCTGAAGAGCTTGCCCATGTAGTCAGCCCAGGCCAACGCCGCGACGCCGCCCGCCCCGGCGGCATCGATGAGCGCGCGCAGGTCGGAGTAGCCCGGCGAGGGGCTGGCTTGGTTGTGCACCTTCTGCCACAGCCCGAGGACGACCTGGCCCTGGAGCTGGTCGACGAGGTGGCGCACGAAGCCCGAGGCCCAGTAGCCCAGATTGCGGGCCTGGGCCTGGGCCTGGGGCGTGCCCTGCCAGGCCTCCAGGCCCGTGCCCTTCAGGCCCACGTTGGCGAGGAAGTTCGGGGAGACGTACCCTCCGCCGAGTATCCTGCGCTCGAACCAGGTGGAGCTGGCCTCCCCGAGCATGGCGAAGTGCGGATCGGCGGCCGAGTGGCGCACGGCCAGGGTGGAGCGTGGGTCGTAGGCGGCCTGCACGGCGTGGAACAGCCCGTGTCCCACGGCGGCGCGCATGGCGTCTGAGGAGGCGGCGGCGCAGAGGTCCGCGTTCAGCACCAGATAGCCCTTGCCCTTGCCGGAGAGGGGCAGGCCCGCCGGGCAGGGTTCGTCATGCGTGGCGTAGCCGACGGAGATGGGCATGGGCCAGGCGAGCGAGCCAACCAGGTCGAAATTCAGGTCGGAAAGCTTCTGGTAGGCGTCCTCGGCGGCGGCCAGGACGCGGTCCGGGGCGTCGGCGCTCACCGCGAGCACGGCTGCGGGGTATTCTACCGTGAAGTGCTGGCTGCTCTTGCTTGCATACCCGGCCAGGGTCCACCAGGCGGCGGTGTGCCCGTCGCCGTTGCCCCCCGCCAGCAGGCCCTGGGAGAGGTCGTGCGCCGGCAGCTTGAAGCGCAGCACCCCGGACACCACATTGCCCCGGACCACCCTGGCGGGAGCGGCGTCGGTCTGCCCGGAGATGGTGCTGGAGTCGCCCAGGGCCACGGCGGCCTGCCGGTCGGGCGCGCCCAGGCCGAAGAGGGCCACGTCGATGTCCTGCCCGGCCTGCGGCAGAGGGATCTCCAGCGAGTAGGACCACACCCCGGACTGCTTTCCGAAGTCCGCGCCCGGCGCGGTTCGCCTGAGCGTAACCTGCGCCGGGGAGGCCAGAGCCCCCGGCGGGATGGTCACGACCACCCTGCCCGCCCGCAGGACCCCGCCGGACGGGCCGATGGTCTTGGTGACCACGGAGGGGCCGCCGGCGGCGCGCGCCCCGCTGGTCAGCAGCAGGAGGTCGTCGTCCGCGGCCGCCGCGCCTGGGGCGGAAAAGCCGATCATGGCCAGCAGCGCAAAAGCGTGCCCCAGCAGGAGGCGTAACAATGGAAAGCTGCGGAGGATTCCGCCTTGACGGATGGACACGGACGGCGGACTGCCGTCGAGGGTAGGAAACCACGTCACCATGCGATCCTCCTGGGTTGTGATCCTGAGGATTCGCCCTGGCACGACGGGCGATGGCCCTTTCCTTGCTCCTAGAGCCCGGGGGAAGGGACCGGGCAGTGGGAGCTGAATTGGACTGGTTCAAAAATAACCATCTTGGCGGGCATGAGCAACCACTAAGCCGCCTCTGGCACCAGCCAGAACAACGATCGCAACGGCAGCGCGAGTGAACGCGCTGCTTAACGCAATGTAAACAATAGAACCTATCGCAGGACGACGGCCCTTATTATTGCTTCTGAACGGCTGAGGCCATCAGGACACAGCGGGAAACCCAACGAGCGTCACGAACATTCAGGGAGCGCCGCACGTCTCCGCCCCTTGTGCATCATACGTGCAACGCCAGTAAAGCTCACCGCTCGGAGTATAAAAGGATCTGGCCTGGATTCTGCCATGCACATACTGTTCAATGTACCAAACGCCCCCGGTCTCGTAATAAATCGTCCTTCGTCCATGTCGCTGCCCGGATTCATCATATTGATCGACAGCAGCATTGGCTCCATTTTCAAAAAAAGTCACCCTGCTTTTAAGATAATTGGACCCAGGCCAATAGCACGCACAGAAATAAACATTTCCCAACGCATAATCCCAGTAATACTCCACAGCCTGTTGATACTCGCGGGTACTATCCCACCAGACCTTGTATCCACCTGGCATGACATCCAACACCGCATCACGGGAAACGTCCGGGCAAAAACGGCACACCTCGGAATTACCCACGATCACCTGAGCAGTTGAACGCGTCTTATACGGACTTGCGGCATCGCTGTTCGCAACAGCCATGACATAAATATCGCCCACCCCAACCGTGACAGTCTGCGGCGTGAACGGCTTGAGCGAGGTCACAAACGTGAAGGGTCCGTTCGCATCATTGGCTTTGTAAAGCGTATAGGAGATGTCAGGTGACTCCGCGGTCACATTGAACATATATTTCATGCTGGTGCGCGACGTATTGAAGATGGCTGTCCACTTCAGGGCCGAAAACGGCGCGATGTCCTCGGAAAACACGCCGGCGAACGGGTTGACGTTGTACCAGACGGCGTTGCTGGCGGGGAGCGTCCAGCCTGAGTACCCCGTGGTGCCGCTGACGACCTTGCCCACAAAGTCATTCCAGGCGAAGGAGGTGTCGATGCCTGAGCCCACGGCGTCCATCAGCGCCCGCAGGTCCGAATAGCCCAAGGATGAATTTTTCTGGCCCCGCACCTTCTGCCACAGGGTCAGGATGAAGGCGTCCTGGTATTTGTCCGTCAGGAAGCGCAGGAACCCCGAAGCCCAGTAGCCCAGGTTCTGAGCCTCGGGCTTGTCCTGCCACATCTCCAGGCCCGTGCTTTTCATATCCATGTTGGTGAGGAACTGCGGGGAGACATACGCCCCGCCCCCCATCACCTTGCGTTCGAACCACGTGGAGCTGGCCTCGGAGAGCATCAGGAAATACGGCGTGCTCCAAGAGTGGCGGATGGTCAGGGAACCGCGCGGGTCGTAGGCGCTCTGGATGGCGTGGAATATTTCATGCCCCACGGTGGTGCGCATCTTTTCGGACGACGCGCTGCCGCAGATGTCCGCGCTGAGGTTCAGGTAGCTGTTTTTCTTGCCCGACAGGGGGATTCCGGTCTCCCCTTCACGTTCCCCCATGCCGTATTTCACAGTGATGGACATGGGCCAGTTGAGCGACCCTGGCAGGTCGAAATGCAGGTCGGCAAGTTTCTGGTAGGCATCCTCGGCGGCGGCCAGGATGCGCTCCGGCGCGTCGGGGCTGACCCCGATGATGGCGGTGGGGTATTCCAGCGTGAAATGCTGGCTGGTCTTCTGTGCGACGTTGGTGACGGACCACCAGCTGAAACTGCGTTTCTCGCCCGAGGCCGTGGCCGTATCGGCGGCCATGGCAGCCGCGGCCTGACCGCCCCCGGCGAGTTCATCGGCGGGCAAATGGAAGCGCAGCGCGCCAGCGACCACATCGCCCCAAACCAGCCGAGCGGGCACCGCGACCGTCTGGCCGGAGGTGGTGGACGAGTCGGCCAGGGCGACAGCCGCCCGCCGGTCAGGTCCACCGAAGCCTGAGAAGACCACTGGGATGTCCTGGCCGACCTGGAGTTGCGGCATCACCAGCGTGTAGGACCATGCGGCGGACTGGTTGCCGAAGTCCGCCCCCGGTGCGGTCCGCTTCAGCGTGACGGGGACCGGGGAGGCGAGCGCCCCCGGGGGGATGGTGACGCCAACCTTGCCCGCCTGCACGGCGCCGCCCCCTGGACCTATGGTCCTCACCACGGAGGAAGGGCCGCTCGCGGCCCTGGCGCCGCTGGTCAGCAGCAACAACTCGTCATCGGCTGCCGCTTCGCAGGTCGCCACGCACCAGAGGCAAACCCAAAGCACCAATGTGCAACGCAACCAACCCGTCGGCAGCCTGAAAGATGGTCTGATTTCGCCACGCAGGGAGGCGCCTGAAGACAGTCGGCCGCTGGAATGAGGATACAACGTCACCATGCGATCCCCCTGGGTTGTGATCCTGAGGATTCGCCCTGGCACGACGGGCGATGGCCCGGCCCGGGAAGGTCTGCCAGGTTGACGGTTGCTGGCGCTGGAGACCGGGACGGGGTTGGCCAAAAGTACCCGCCTCTTCACAATGGCGCAACAACGTCGTGGAGAGACGGCCCCCTTGGCTCGCGATGAAGATGCCCCGGCCCTACATCGCCTCCCCCAGAAGCGTCTTCCCGGTCTTCTCCTTTACGGTCCAGCCGGACTTCTCCAGGTTCTCCCGCACCGCGGCGCTCACCGTCCCGGTGACCCACAGCTCCACCGGGCAGCCGCCCCGCTCCCGCGATGCCTTGGCCGCCCGGGCCGCCATCCGGGCCACGTTCTCCGTCCAGCAGAGGTGGTCCAGCGGGTAGCACAGCACCAGCGCGCCCTTGGCGTTCCTGGCCGCCACCAGGTCCCCCAGGGGGAGGAAGCCGTCCACATGGGCCACGGCGCGGTGGTAGCCCGCGTACATCTGGGCCATGCGCTGGCGGAAGAGGGCCTGGTCCTGGTTGTGGGTGCGCGCGGCCAGCCGCACGTAGGCCGTGAGCCCGTTCTTGCGGCCCAGGTCCCCCAGGGCCTTGACCAGCAGGCTCTGCTGCGTGGGCGTGAACTCGGCGTTGTCCATGAAGGCTCCGATGGCGGACTCCTCCACGCCCATCTCGGCCAGCTTGCGGCGGTTGCGCACGCGCAGCTCCAGCGGGGGCTGGGTCAGGTCAACCGTGCCCAGCCAGTGCACGCCGCTCACCGAGGAGACCGCGATGCCGATGCCCCCGGGGATGAGCGCCTTGAGGCCCATGGAGGTCAGCCCCCCCGCGTAGCCGGCCTTGGTCACGGAATCGAGCTTCCCCTGCATGCGCTCGTTGGTGGAATAGGGGTCCACGCCGAACTCCTTGGCGTATTCGCGCCGGGTGGAGGCAAAGCCCGTGAGCTTGGCCCCGGTGGAGTCCTCGTATTTGCTGGACGCGTCGGCGGACATGCTGTCCCCGGCGCGGTTGAAGAGCGTGCCCACGCCCGAGGCCGCGTTCTCCACGCTGTCTACGGGGTGCAGCACCAGGTTCTTCACGCCCTCCACCAGGCTGACCCCGCCGTCCCACACGCCGCGCCCGAACTCGGAGGCCCCCTGCACCTTGTCCATGGCGGCCATGGCCGCGAACTCGTCCACCCGCACGGCCAGCAGCGCCGTGGAGGCCACGCGGTAGTCCCCGTAGCGGGAGCGCACGGTGTAGGTGTTCATGTAGCCGTCGTTCTCCACGGCCTCCTCCACCCTGTGGTGGGGGCCAGTGAGCAGCTTTTTGGGCAGGATGCGCGATGCCTGGAGGGCCAGGGGGCGCTCGTAGGGCGGTCCGGCCATCTTCTGCGCCGTGGCCCCGGGGGCTGCGGCCGGAGGGACGGGCGACTGATCGCGGGCTTCGGGCTTGGCCGCGCGGGGCACCGGGGCCTCCCCGGAACCGGCTGGCTCCGTGGGCGAAGCCTCCAGCGGGATCGGCACGGGATTGAATGCGGGCTTGTCTCGGGCGGGTGCTTTGGTGGAGGGCTTCGCCGGGGCCTGCGCCGGAGTCTGTGCCGGAGTCTGCGCTTGAGCCTGGATTTGAGCCTGCGAAGCGCCGAAAGCTGGAGGAAGGGATGAAACGAGGCAGAACAACGCCAGGCAGCAGACCGCGAGCGCCCTCACAACCCGGCGTCCTCCGCTCCCGGCGGATAGGCCTGCACGGGCAGCTCGCCCTTGAGGGCCAGCAGCGCGCCCCGGCACATGGAGGACATCTCCTCCACGCCGGTGACCACCTCCACCCGGGCCAGGCCGCCGAGCAGACCCTCGAGGGCCTCCATGAGCCGCTTGCTGCGGGCCATGCCCCCGGTGAGCACGATGGCGTCGGCCGGGCCGCGCAGGGCCGGGAGCATGGAGGCAGCGTGCTTGGCGATGTTGTAGGCCAAGGCCTCGAACACCCTCGCGGCCTTGGCGTCGCCGGCCTCGATCATGGCCTCCACCTTGCGCAGGTCGCTCACGCCCAGGTGGGCCGTGAGCCCGGCCTGGGTGGTCACGGCCCGGCGCAGGGAGCAGATGGAGTGCACGCCGCTGTCCAGCAGATCCAGCACGGGCAGCAGGGGCAGCGCGCCCGAGCGCTCCGGGCTGAAGGGGCCCTCCCCGTCCATGGCGTTGGTCACATCCGCCACGCGCCCCAGGCGGTGCGCGCCCACGGAGATGCCCCCGCCCAGGTGGGCCACCACGAAGCGGCCATCCTCATACCGCAGGCCCAGGCGGGCGGCGGCCTCGCGCGCGGCCCCGCGCTGGCCCAGGGCGTGGAAGATGGTGCGGCGGGAAATTTCCGGCAGGCCGGTCAGGCGGGAGACGTCGTCGAGTTCGTCAGTGGCCACCGGGTCCACCACGAAGGCCGGGCAGCCCGCGCGCCGGGCGAAGTCCACGGCCAGGAAGGCGCCCAGGTTGCTGGCGTGCTCGCCGTGCGGGGCCTGGGCCAGCTCGTCCAGCATGGCCTGGGATACGGCGTAGACACCGCCGGGGATGGGCCGCAGGAACCCGCCCCGCCCGGCCACGGCGTCCAGGCGGCCCACGTCGCCCAGGTGCCCGGCCAGGGCCTCCAGACGGTAGCCCAGTTGGTCCATGACGCACGGGAAGCCCGCCAGCTCCGCCTGGGGGTGGGCGATCTCCACGTCGCGCAGGCAGGCCCCGCCCTCGAAGAGCGTGGCACGGGTGCTTGTGGAGCCGGGGTTGATGGTCAGGATGCGCGGAATCATGGCGAATGTGTTGTGTGCCGCACAAACGCCGGGCAGGTCAACCGTCGTCTGGCGGAGGTGTCAGCCCGCCTTGCTCCCCGAGGGGCTCCCGCCCGGGCGGATGTGCGCCAGCACCAGGGCCTCGGCCGCCCGGGCCTCGGGAGTGTCCAGCGCGGCCAGCTCCGAAACCTCAACGTGGGAGATGGCCCCGCAGGGGCACATGTCCACGCAGGCGGGGCCCATGCCGCGCCCGCGCCGCTCGGCGCAGAGGTCGCATTTGGTGAGCATCACGCCCTTGTCCGTCTCCAGCATGGCCGCGAAGGGGCAGGCCAGCATGCAGGCGCGGCTGGCGCAGCCGCGGCACTTGAGCGGCTCGAGCACCATGGCCCCGTGGGGGTCGCGCGTGATGGCCCCCTGCTTGCACACGCGGGCGCAGTTGGGGTCCTCGCAGTGGCGGCAGTACAGGGGCATCATCAGGCCGTCGGTGGTGCGCGTCATCATGATGCGCGGCGTGGAGTGCACGAAGCGGCAGACGAACTCGCAGGTCTCGCAGCCGATGCACTTTGAGTAATCGATATGTAAAGTCTTCATGACGGTCATTTCCTGAAACGTTCGTCCTTGGCCACCAGGTCGTCGTAGGCGTACTCGGCCAGGCGGTTCTGGGCCTTGAGATCCAGCCAGTTGGCCAGGGAGCGCGCGGCCTTGAGCCCGGAGTAGATGGCCTTGCCGATCTTGCTGGGGCCGGTGAGGGCGTCGCCCGCCACGAACAGGTTCTCGATGGCGGTCATGTGCAGCCAGTGCACCTCGCCCTTGCGGACCTCCTCCAGCCCCAGCTCCTTGGCGAAGGGCGGGGTGGCGATCTCGCCGATGGCGGCGATCACGGCCTGGGCGGGGAGCGTCTCCACCTCGCCGCCGATGCGCGCCTCCAGGCCCTCCGCCGACTGCGAGCCCAGCACCTTGAGCGGGGTGGCCAGCTCGCGCCAGGTCACGCCCATCTCCTTGAGGCGCTCGATCTCGTAGGTGCCGCAGGGTGCCTCGCGCGCGGTGCGCCGGTAGAGCATGGTCACGCTGGCCGCGCCCAGGCTCACGGCCCCGTGGGCCGCGTCCACGGCGGAGTGGCCCGCGCCCACCACGATCACGTCCTTGCCCTTGACCTCGGGCGTCTTGACCTTGGAGGAGGCGTAGCGCGCCGCCCGGATGGGGAACAGGAACTCAAGCCCCGAATAAACCCCGGGCAGGCCCTCGCCCTCGATGCCCATGCGCCGGGACTTCCAGGAGCCCGTGCAGATGATGCTGGCGTCGTGGCGCATGACCAGGTCCTTGAGGCCCAGCACCTCGCGGCAGAAGTGGTCGCCCTCCTCCTCGAACATGGGGGCGGAGCAGCAGATCTTGGTCTGCGGATGGAACACCACCCCGTGCTCGCGCTCCATGCGCCGGGTGGCGTCCGCGATGCGCTGGCGGGGGATGCGGTGGCCGGGGATGCCGAAGAGCATCAGCCCGCCGGGCTTGGGCAACTTGTCGTAGACCTCCACCTGGTAGCCCAGGCAGGAGAGGTGTCCGGCGGCGGCGAGCCCCGAAGGCCCCGCGCCGATGATGCCCACGCTGCGGCCGGCGGGAGTGGCCGGGCCTGGGCAAAGGAAATTGAAGTTCATGGCAGGCACGGGAGGCTCCTGGGAGGAGAAATGCGTTGCCCGTGGCATACGGGCATGAGGCCCCGGACGCAAGGGGGGTGAAACAAATCACTTGGCTGACCCGGCGACAATCGCAGGGTTTTTTGTTACGGTCGGACAACTCGCCTTAACTTCTACAGGAGCACCCAACGATGGACCCACGTGTGACTGTATCCTCGCTGAACATCTCCAAGCCTCTCCACGACGTCGTGCAGGAAGCCGCAACCGGAGCAGGGTTCGATCCCGCGCGCTTCTGGGAGGCGCTGGCCGGGGTGCTGGCCCGCTTCACCCCCCGCAACCGTGAGCTGCTGGCCATCCGCGACGCCATGCAGGCCAGGATCGACGCCTGGCACCGCGAGCGCAAGGGCCAGCCCCACGACGCGGCCGCCTACCGCGCCTTCCTGGAGGAGATCGGCTACCTGGTGCCCGAAGGCCCTGACTTCGCCATCGAGACCGCCAACGTGGACCCCGAGATCGCCACCGTGGCCGGGCCGCAGCTGGTGGTGCCCGTGACCATCCCCCGCTACGCGCTCAACGCGGCCAACGCCCGCTGGGGCAGCCTCTACGACGCCCTCTACGGCACCGACGTCATCCCGGACAGCGGCGCAACTGCCAAGGGTGCCGCCTACAACCCCACGCGCGGCGCGCACGTGGTGGCCTACGCCGCCACCTTCCTGGACAAGGCCTTCCCCCTGGCCCAGGGCACGCACGCCGAGGTGGCGGCCTACGCCGTGGAGAACGGCGCCCTGGCCGTCACGCTGGCCTCCGGGGCCAAGACCGGCCTGAAGGACCCCGCCCAGTTCACCGGCTACGTGGGCGCGCCCGAGCCCTCGGCCGTGCTGCTGGCCAACCGGGGCCTGCACTGCGAGATACAGATCGACCGCGCCCACCCCATCGGCAAGGCCAGCCAGGCCGGCGTGAAGGACGTGGTGCTCGAAGCCGCCCTGACCACCATCCTCGACTGCGAGGACTCCGTGGCCACCGTGGACGGCCCGGACAAGGCCCGGGCCTACGGCACCATGCTGGGCCTGTTCCGGGGCGACCTGGTGGAGACCTTCCAGAAGGGCGGCAAGACCGTTGAACGCCGCCTCAACCCCGACCGGGCCTGGTTCGGCCCCGACGGCAAGACCTTCAGCCTGCCCGGGCGCAGCCTGCTGCTGGTGCGCAACGTGGGCCACCTGATGACCACCAACGCCGTGCTCACCGAAGGCGGCGAGGAGATCCCCGAGGGCATCCTGGACGCCATGGTCACCGGCCTGCTGGCACTCTCCGACCTCAAGGCCACGGGCGGCAACCGCAACAGCCGCGCGGGCTCCGTCTACATCGTCAAGCCCAAGATGCACGGCCCGGACGAGGTGGCCTTCACCAACGACCTCTTCGCCGCCGTGGAGGACGCCCTGGGCCTGGCCCGCTACACCATGAAGATGGGCATCATGGACGAGGAGCGGCGCACCACCGCCAACCTCAAGGAGTGCATCCGCCAGGCCAAGAACCGCCTGATCTTCATCAACACCGGCTTCCTGGACCGCACCGGCGACGAGATCCACACCAGCATGGAAGCCGGGCCCGTGATGGGCCGCGCGGACATGCGCGCCGCCCGCTGGATCACCGCCTACGAGGACTGGAACGTGGACGTGGGCCTGGCCTGCGGCCTGGCCGGAAAGGCCCAGATCGGCAAGGGCATGTGGGCCAAGCCCGACATGATGGCCGAAATGGTCGAGACCAAGATCGCCCACCCCAAGAGCGGTGCAAACACCGCCTGGGTGCCCTCCCCCACCGCCGCCACCCTGCACGCCATGCACTACCACATGGCGGACGTGCAGGCGCGCCAGCGCGAGCTTGCGGGCAAGCGCCGCGCCACCCTGGACGACATCCTGACCATCCCGCTCATGCCCGCCCCGGGCCTGACGCCAGAGCAGGTGCAGCAGGAGCTGGACAACAGCGCCCAGGGCATCCTCGGCTACGTGGTGCGCTGGGTGGACCAGGGCGTGGGCTGCTCCAAGGTGCCCGACATCCACGACGTGGGCCTGATGGAAGACCGCGCCACCTTGCGCATCTCCAGCCAGTACTTCGCCAACTGGCTGCTGCAGGGCGTGTGCACGCAGGATCAGGCGCTGGAGACCATGAAGCGCATGGCCGCCGTGGTGGATAGACAGAACGAGGGCGACCCCGCCTACCGCCCCATGAGCAAGGACTTCGACGCCAGCGTGGCCTTCCAGGCGGCGCTGGACCTGGTGTTCAAGGGACGCGTGCAGCCCAACGGCTACACCGAGCCCATCCTGCACGCCAGACGGCGTGAGGCGAAGGCGAAGTTCGGGCTGCTGTAGACTGGAACTGGACCGAGAATGAGGAAGGCCGCCGGACGTGAGTCCGGCGGCCTTTTTCGGCGAGTACCTCTTGTCAGGACAACATCCGTACATTATAGGTACTCCATCCAAGGAGACTCCTCATGCCAGCCGCCGCCAAGAACGAACGCATCGACATACGCACCTCGCCGCTCGCCAAGCGCACCCTGCAGGACGCGGCCACGGCCCGGAGCAAGACCGTATCCGAGTTCGTGTTGGACGCGGCCCTGAAGGAAGCCGACGCCGTGCTGGCCGAGCAGGGCCGCTTCATCCTTACCGATGAGCAGTGGACCGGCTTCGTGCAGGCCCTAGACGAGCCCGCCAAGCCCAAACCCCGGTTGGAGAAGCTGCTTCAGGAAAAGAGCGTCTTCGAATGACGGGCCGGTCCGGCTTGAGGATCGAGAAGCTCCACCCCGGCCTTGACTGCCGCGCCTTCGATTGCGGAAAGCCCGAGCTGAACCGCTTTCTCCAATCCTTCGCGCTCATGAACCAGAAGGCCAACAGCGCCCAGACCTACGCCGCGCACCGCGACGGCGTGGTGGTAGGCTACTACTCCCTGGCCGTCGGCGCAGTGGAGCACCAGGACGCCCCGGCGCGCGTGGGCAAGGGGCTCGCCCGGCATCCCATCCCGGTCATGATCCTGGCCCGTCTGGCCGTCCACCTCGGGGAGCAGCGCGCGGGCATCGGCTCCGGCCTGCTGAAGGACGCCCTGCTGCGCACGGCGGCAGCGGCGAAAATCGCAGGAATCCGGGCCGTGCTGGTACACGCCAAGGACGCCTCGGCCACCGAATTCTACAAGCGTTACGATTTCGAACCCTGCCCCTTCGCGCCTAATAAGTTGATGCTGCTCATGAAGGACCTCGAACGGCTCGTGGAGTAGCCGCCAAGCGCCGTCCAATAAAAACGCAAAAGCCGCCGGACGTGAGTCCGGCGGCCTTTTGGCTGGCATTCAAGGCGTGTCATCACCCGCCGCCCTTCTCCCGCTTGTGCTCCCCAAGCGGGACGACCGGCCCGATCTCCTCGGTCATCTGGGCTGGAACATACTTCCTCAACTTCGTGTCGTACTGGAAGTACTCCTCCTTCGAGACAGCTACACTTGGCAAGCAGGCGTTGGCCCCCTGCGGGATGGTTCCCTTCGTCGCGGATTTGATGCCGTAATAGTCCCCTGAGGAGTGTACCGTGAACAAATCAACATCATACCTGTAGCTTGGGCCAAACGTGCAGTCCGTTTCGTCGCCGTCGTATTCGTCGAAAGTCAACCCCTCGAACACCTCGGAGATGGCTCCGCCTTCAACGGCGTAGAGCACGACCCAAAAGTAATTGTGCCCAAGGTGCGCATCAGACTTTGTGAATGCAACGGCCCAACGCGAAGGGCCAATCTGCACGAACGCAACCTCCGGCGAAGATCCGTATCCTCCAAGTATGACAAGATCCTTGTCATACACTGTCAATCCCCATCGCCCATCGCGGTGTTCAAACACGAACAATCCCAACACCGGGTAGCAGATGCGGCAGAAGAACTTACCCTCTGCGGGTATTGCGCTGGTGACCATGTACACTTTTTTTGTGCCGGACTCCTCCAACTCTTTGTATGCGACAGGTGATGCCACAAGCATCGTCCCGATGAGCTCTTCCGGGATTTCGTATGGTCCTCTGGGCTTGAACTCCGGTTTGAAGAAGGAGGCATCGTTTTCGTCCGTCTGCCCGTAGATCACACGCATCGCTGTATGGACTGAGAAAGGCTCGTTCTTCTCAAAGCGAGCCGTGGTTGCATTCTGGACAGTTTCCGCTGCGTTTGCTTGCACGCAGGACAAACTTGCCATCAGCGTTAAGGCGAATGCTAGATTTCTGAACAAGAGGTATCTCCTGCTTTCGCCCTCATGCACGCCCTCCCCGTTCCAAATCATGAGTGAGACCCGCCGGGTTTCCAAAGCGCCCGTTCCTGCTCGGGGTCGCGAGTTTTCACACTGCCCACCCACGCGTCAGTCAGCGGATAAAATACATCCAATGCATAATATTTCATTCGGCAAACGCGATAACACGCCGACTTGTAAACCGCAAGCGCACACTCGCGCCGCCCCATGGCGGTCTCCAACTGCATAGGCCAACAAACCAAAAAGGCCGCCGGACTCTCGTCCGGCGGCCTTCTTCATTTCGTCGCGACGCCCGCTACTCGGGCACCACTTCCAACACCGGCTCGCCGTAGGGGTCCGGAACGGTCTTGTGGATCTTCATCAGGTGCATGCAGCGCCGCACCGCGCCCACGATCACGAAGGCCATGAGCACCATGACGATGATGGCCAGGGTCGCCAGCAGGTAGAGGTTCTTGGGCAGGAAGTTGGCGGTCACGTTCAGGTAGCCCGCCCACATGGTCATGCAGACCAGGGCGAAGCCCGGCACCACGGTCATCCACACGTATTTCGCCTTGCCCATGCGGATGATCATCACCGAGCCGATGATCAGGCCCACCGCCGCCAGCAGCTGGTTGGACATGCCGAACAACGGCCAGATGGTGGAGATGTCGCCGGTGTAGACCAGATACCCCCAGGAGAAGGTGAACAGCGCGCTGGTGATGACGATGCCGGGCACCCAGCGCTTCTCCTGGAACTTGGGCACGAAGGTGCCGATCATCTCCTGCAGGAAGAAGCGGCCCACGCGGGTGCCGGTGTCGACTGCCGTCAGGATGAACACGGCCTCGAACATGATGGCGAAATGGTACCAGTAGCCCATGAGCCCCTTCATGAAGGGGATGGAGGAGAAGATGTAGGCCATGCCCACCGCCAGGGACACCGCGCCGCCGGGCCGCCCGGCCAGGGTCTCGCCCACCGCGGTGGAGAGTTCGGGCAGGTGGGTGGTGGTCATGCCCAGCTTGGCGAAGGCCGCCTGGGTGGTGTTGATGGCGAAGTAGTCGCCCGGAATCATCACGCAGGCCGCGATGAGGGCCATGATGGCCACGAAGCCCTCGGTGAGCATGGCGCCGTAGCCCACGAACAGGATGTTGCGCTCGTTGTCGAGCATCTTGGGCGTGGTGCCCGAGCCGATGATGGCGTGGAAGCCGGAGATGGCCCCGCAGGCGATGGTGATGAACAGGAAGGGGAACACCGCGCCGGGGATGATCGGGCCGCCGCCGCCGGTGAACTTGGTGAAGGCCTCCATCTGCAGGTCGGGGCGCACCCAGAAGATGCCGATGGCCAGCATGGCGATGGTGCCGATCTTCAAATAGGTGGAGAGGTAGTCGCGCGGGCACAGCAGCAGCCAGACCGGCAGCACCGAGGCAACGAACCCGTAGATGGGGATGCTCACGGCGATGCTGTTCTTGCTCATGGTGAACCAGCTGGAGAGCGTGGGGCTCGCCACCACGTAAGGCCCGGCCAGGATGGCCAGCACCAGGAGCACCAGGCCCATGAGGGAGGCTCCGGCCACGTCGCCGTGGCGCCAGACGTGCAGGTACACGCCCATGAGCAGCGCGATGGGGATGGTGGCGAACACGGTGAAGGTGCCCCAGGGGCTGTGGAACATGGCGTTGACCACGGCGATGGAGAGCCCCGCCAGGGTCAGCACCAGGATGAAGAGCACCGCCACGGAGGCCACGCCGCCGGTGAGTTTGTCCACCTCCTGGGTGGCGATGTAGGCCAGGCTCTGGCCCTTGTGGCGCACGGAGGCGAAGAGCACCACCGTGTCGTGCACGGCGCCGGCGACCACGCAGCCGATGAGGATCCACAGCGCGCCCGGCGCATAGCCGAACTGGGCCGCGAGCACGGGCCCGAGCAGCGGGCCGGCGGCTGCGATGGCCGCGAAGTGGTGGCCGAAGAGCACGAATTTGTTGGTTTCCACGTAATCCACCCCGTCGGCCTGCTTGATGGCCGGGGTGAGCCTCGTCTCATTCACGCCCAAAACCGTCTTGGTGAGAAAAAGGCCATAAAAGCGATAGGCAATGGCGAAAAGGCACAGAGCCGCGAACACCAGCGTCAATGCATTCATGTGGTCCCCTCCTCCTAGGTTGGCGATGCTTCTTCCTGCCATAACTGCTTGGAAGAACACAACACCTTTCACCGGCGGCCGGCTCTGAAAAACAGGAAGGCCGCCGGGGCGGTCCGGCGGCCTTCGTTCGAGGAGGAGCTCCCCGCACGGCGGGGAGCGATGGAGCTTCGGCTACTCGGGCACGACTTCCAGCACGGGTTCGCCGTAGGGGTCGTTGACCGTCTTGTTGATCTTGTTCAGTGCGATCCAGCGCCTCACCGCGCCGATGATGACCACGGTCATCATCACGAGGACGGTCACGGCCAGCGTGGCCAGCAGGTAGAGTCCCTTGGGCAGGTAGGTGTTCACGATCTGCAGGTAGCCCGCCCAGACCGTCACGCCCACCAGGGACAGGCCGGGCACGGCGGTGATCAGGGCCAGCTTGCCCTTGTTCATGCGGATGATCATGGTGGTGCCGATGATCAGGCCCACGGCCGCCAGCAACTGGTTGGACATGCCGAACAGCGGCCAGATGGTGGCGATGTCGCCGGTGTACAGCAGGTAGCCCCAGGTGCTGGTGAACAGCACGGAGGTGATGCACACGCCCGGCCACCAGCGCTTGTCGTTGAACCTGGGCACGAAGTTGCCGATCATTTCCTGCAGGAAGAAACGGCCCACGCGGGTGCCGGCGTCGATGGCGGTCAGGATGAACACGGCCTCGAACATGATGGCGAAGTGGTACCAGTAGCCCATCATGGTATCCATGAAGGGGATGCGGCGGAAGATCTCGGCCATGCCCACCGCCAGGGAGACCGCGCCGCCGGTGCGGCCCACCAGCTCTTCGCTCACGGCCTGGGACAGGAAGGGCAGGTCAACCACCTGCATGTTCAGCTTGGCGAAGGCCGCCGGGGCGGAGTTGATGGCGAAGTAGTCGGCCGGGAACATGACGCAGGCGGCCACCAGGGCCATCATGGCCACGAAGCCCTCGGTCAGCATGGCGCCGTAGCCCACGAAGAGCAGGTTGCGCTCGGAGTCGAGCATCTTGGGCGTGGTGCCGGTGGCGATGATGGCGTGGAAGCCGGAGATGGCGCCGCAGGCGATGGTGATGAACAGGAACGGGAACGCCGCGCCGGGGATGATGGGGCCGCCGCCGCCCATGAACTGGGTCATGGCGGGCATCTTGAGGTCGGGCATGACCCAGAAGATGCCGATGGCCAGCATGGCGATGGTGCCGATCTTCAGATAGGTGGAGAGGTAGTCGCGCGGGCACAGCAGCAGCCACACCGGCAGGATGGAGGCCGCGATGCCGTAGATGGGCACGGCCAGGGACAGCGCGGGCTTGGACAGGTTGAACACGTGCTTCAGGGTCTCGTGCTCGGCGATCCAGTGCCCGCCGATGACCGCCGCCACCAGCATGGCCACGCCCATCACTGACGCGCCGGTGACGTCGCCGGGACGCCAGAACTGCAGGTACAGGCCCATGAGGATGGCGATGGGGATGGTGGCGAACACGGTGAAGGTGGCCCAGGGGCTGTGGAACATCGCGTTGACGCAGGCGATGGACAGGCCGGCCAGGGTCAGGATCAGGATGAAGAGCACCGCGAAGGAGGCCACGCCGCCGGTGAACTTGTCCACTTCCTGGGTGGCGATGTAGGCCAGGCTCTGGCCCTTGTGGCGCACCGAGGCGAACAGCACCACCAGGTCGTGCACGGCGCCGGCCAGCACGCAGCCGATGAGGATCCAGAGCGCGCCCGGCGCGTAGCCGAACTGGGCGGCGAGCACGGGCCCGAGCAGCGGCCCGGCCGCGGCGATTGCCGCGAAATGGTGCCCGAACAGGATGTATTTGTTGGTTTCAACGTAGTCCACGCCGTCGGCCATCTTGATCGCGGGCGTCAGCCGCGCCTCGTTCACGCCCAGCACCTTCCTGGCGATGAACAAACCGTAAAAACGGTAGGCGATGGCGAACACGCACAAAGCCGCGAATACCAGAGTCAACGCGTTCATTACTTTCCTCCTCCGAGATGTTGAGCCCGGCCTACGCCCCCTCCATGAAAGATTGCAACGCACCTGGCGCGAAAGGCACGTTTTGGGGGCTGAAGCGGAGGAAGGAGGGTCTGAAAGGGGCCTCCCCGGGTGGCCCGGAAAGGCCCCGAAAGGCTACTGCTGCGGG
This sequence comes from Fundidesulfovibrio soli, assembly GCF_022808695.1. NCBI lineage: Bacteria > Pseudomonadati > Thermodesulfobacteriota > Desulfovibrionia > Desulfovibrionales > Desulfovibrionaceae > Fundidesulfovibrio > Fundidesulfovibrio soli. The sequence goes on along the minus strand of NZ_JAKZKW010000003.1, from coordinate 21,894 downwards.
ATGCGAAGCGAGATGGAGGTGCCCCTGTCCGGGGCGCTGTCCACGAGCAGGCCGTAGTCCGGCCCGTAGAGCTGCATGAGGCGCTGGTTGGAGTTGCGCGCCCCGATGCCGTCGGTGAGCGACTCGGAGGAGGCGCTGCGCACGATGGCCTGCACGGCCACGCCGTCCATGCCCGCGCCGTCGTCGTGCACCTCCACCAGAAGGTGCCCGTCCTCGCGCCAGGCGGTCAGGCGCACCAGCCCGCCCTCGGGCTTGGCCAGGATGCCGTGGCGCACGGCGTTCTCCACCAGGGGCTGGATGAGCAGCGGGGGCACCAGGCACTCGGCGGCGCCCGGCCCGAGGTCGATCTCGGTCTTCACGCGGGTCCCGAAGCGGGCCTGCTCGATGGCCAGGTAGGCCCTGGTCTGCTCGATCTCCTCCGAGAGGGGGATCAGGCCCCGGCTGGAGTCCAGGTTGCGGCGCATGTAGCGGGAGAGGTCCAGCAGCAGCTCGCGGGCCTGCGCGGGCGCGGTGCGGCAGAAGCTGGCGATGGTGTTGAGCGAGTTGAACAGGAAGTGCGGGTTGATCTGGGCCTGGAGCCGCCTGATTTCGGCGTGGGCCAGCAGCTGGTTCTTGATGCCGATGTCCTCCAGCTCCAGCTGGGTGGAGAACAGGTCCGCCAGCCCCTTGGCCAGCTCGAAGAGGGTCTCGTCCAGGGGGGAGCGGCGCGTGCCGTAGAGCTTGAGGCAGCCCATGATCCGGCTGCCCTTGCGCAGGGGCACGATGATGGCCTCGGTGAGCGGGCAGCCTTCGCTTGAGCAGGCGATGCTCTGGCGGTCGTGCACGAAGAGGGGCTCGCCCGTGTCCACCACGCGCTGGGTGGCCTGGGTGAGCACCTGCCCGCCGCTGACGTGGTGGTCCTCCGCCTCGCCCACGTGGGCCAGGATGGTGTTGTTGGAGGTCAGGGCCACCGCCGCCACCTGGGCCTCGTTCATGATGATGGCCGCCGTGGCCTGGGCCGAAGCCGGGTTCAAGCCGCCCCGCAGGTGGCCCACGGTCTGGTTGGCGATGGAGAGGATCTGGCGGGCCAGGTCGCGGTCGCGGGCCTGCTTGAAGCGCATCTGCAGGTCCAGCGCCTTGACGAACAGGGCCGCGCCCAGGGAGTTGAACACGATCATGGGCAGGGCGATCACCTGCACCAGGGCCACGGCCTCCACGAAGGGCTGCGAAAAGAGCAGCACCAGGCCCATGTGCAGGGTCTCGCCCGCCAGGCAGATGCCCATGGCCATCTGCCAGTCCAGGCTGTTGCCGGGGTTGCGCCGGGCGATGAACCCGGCCGCGGTGCCCTCCAGCAGGGTGGCCAGGCCGCAGGGCAGCGCGGAGAAGCCGCCGATATCGATGAGGTAGCGGTGCGCCCCGGCGATGAAGCCCACGCCGATGCCCACGCCCGGCCCGCCGAAGAGCCCGGCCGTGACCACCACCATGGCCCGCAGGTTCGCGAAGGACTTGAACACCGCGTTGCCCGTATAGGTGCCCAGCACCCCGAACAGGCCGAAGAGCACCACCAGGAGCACGGTGGCCCACAGGGGCCTGTCGCGCCGGGGGCCGAGCTTGTCCAGGGAGGTGACGGTCATGATGGCGAACCCGCCCGCCAGCAGCAGTCCGAAGCGCTGGGAGAGGTTCAAAAAAAGTTCGGGCACCTGTGGGTTGAGCAGATCGGTCATATCCCGAGCCTCGTCTTGAATTCGCGGACCCTGTTGCGGCTGACCACGATCTCCGTGCGTTCGCTGTCGGCCATGACCACATGGTACTTGCCCCCGAACCAGGGGGAGAACTCGGCCACATGCTCCAGGTTGATGAGCTGGGCGCGGTTGGCCTGGAAGAAGCTCAGGCCCGCCAGGCGCTCGCAGGCCTTGGCCAGGGTGGACATGCCGTGGCAGGCCAGCTTGCCGAGGGCCGTGGCGGCCACCAGGCGCTTCTCCTCCGCCTCGATGAAGGCCACCTGCGCGAGCGCGATGAGCCTGATGCGCCCGCCCTGCTCCACGGCCAGCTTGGGCAGCGGCTTGCCCGGCCCCACGCAGGAGAGCAGGCGCTCGACGGCCTGGTGCAGGGGCTGGGCCTCCCTGGCGGCCAGGGCGGCTCGCACCCGGTCCAGGCTTTTGGCCAGCCTGTCGGGCGAGACGGGCTTGAGCAGGTAGTCGGTGGCGTTCTCCTCGAAGGCCCGGATGGCGTGCTGGTCGTAGGCGGTGACGAAAACGAACAGCGGCGGGGAGTCGAACTCCTTGGAGTGGGAGAGCACGTGGAAGCCGTCCTGCCCGGGCATGTGGATGTCCTGGAAGACGACGTCCGCCAGCCCCCGCGCGATGACGGAGAGGGCCTCCTCGGCGGAGGCGGCCTGGAGGGCGGCCACGTCGGGGTGCGCCTCCAGCAGGTAGGCCAGTTCGTCGCGGGCCGGGGCCTCGTCGTCCACTATCAGGGCTCGGATGGTCATCATGCGCTCCAGTTGCCCCCCGGTTAATGCCGGGCCCCGCGCTTGTAAAGCCCGCAACAGGGATGCCAGGAACAGGAACCTTGCCGGGCGGTATTTATTTCCTATTGCCAATCCGTAGGTTTCTATTGTCTAAATGCACAACGTTTCCAATCAGTCACGGGGTTTTCAATGCCGACGAGCCTCCCTGGACGCATATCCTGGCCGCGACTTTGCCTGCTGCTCTGCATCCTTGCGCTGTCGACGGCGGGATGCATGAAGGTGGGGCCGGACTTCAAGAAGCCTGAGACAGCCTCGCCCAAGTCCTGGATGGAGTCGGACTACGCCAAGACACGGCCCGACATCCCCCCCGCCGAGGACTGGTGGAAGAGCCTGAACGACCCCGTGCTGGACAACCTGGTGGCCACCGCCCGCAAGCAGAACCTGACCCTGCACATCGCGGGCGTGCGCATCCTGGAGGCCAGGGCCCAGCTGGGCATCGCGGTGGGCAACATCTACCCGCAGACCCAGCAGGGCGTGGGAGCCCTCACCTACAACCAGCCCAGCCGCCGCGCCCCCGGCTCCGCCCAGCCCCCCAACGACGGCAAGGGCCAGTTCAGCTACTGGCAGGATTCGGCCGGGTTCCAGGCCGCCTGGGAGCTAGACTTCTGGGGCAAGTTCCGCCGGGCCATCGAATCCGCCGACGCCAGCCTGGCCGCCTCCGTGGCCGACTACGACAACGTCCTGGTCAGCCTCGGCTCCGACGTTGCCAGCACTTACGTGCTGCTGCGCGTCAGCGAGGAGCGCCTGCGCATAGCCAAGAACAACGTGGTCCTGCAGAAGGAAGGCTGGAACATCGCGGATATCCGCTTCCGCCTGGGCGCCACCTCCGAGCGCGACGTGATGCAGGCCCTGACCCTGCTCTCCTCCACCGAGGCTACCATCCCGGTGCTGACTTCCTCGGTTCACAAGGCCCGCCACGCCCTGGCCCTGCTCCTGGGCATGACCCCGAAGGAGATCGCCCCCCTGCTGGAAGGCCCCTCGCGCATCCCCGAGTGCCCGGAGCAGATCGGGGTGGGCATCCCGGCGGACCTGCTGCGCCGACGCCCGGACGTGCGCCAGGCCGAGTACCTGGCCGCCGCCCAGTGCGCCAACATCGGCGTGGCCAAGGCGGACCTGTTCCCCTCCTTCTCGCTCACGGGCAACATCGGGTGGCTCTCCTCCAACATGGGGGCCTTCAACCTGGCGGACATCTTCTCCGCCCGCAGCCTCACGGCCGGGTTCGGCCCCTCGGTCACCTGGAACCTGTTCAACTACGGGCGCATCGTAAACAACGTGCGCGTGCAGGACGCCAGGTTCGAGGCGGCGCTGCTCAATTACCGCAACACCGTGCTCACGGCCCTCAAGCAGGTGGAGGACTCCCTTGCGGACTACCAGTTCACCCGCGCTCAGACCGCGGACCTGGCCCGCGCGGCCGATGCCGCCACGCGCGGGGCTGACCTGGCCTTCATCCAGTACAAGGAAGGCAAGACCGACTACACCACCGTCATCGTGGCCCAGCAGAACCAGCTCACCCAGCAGGACGCCCTGGCCAGCGCCCAGGGCAACATCGTGCTGGGCATGGTGGGCCTGTACCGGGGCCTGGGCGGCGGCTGGGAAGAGCGGCCCGAGCCCGTCCCGGCGGATGTCGCCGGGGAGATGAAGGCCCGCACCTACTGGGGCTCCATGCTCAATACCGCTCCCGAGAAATACGAAGACCCGGCCAAGGCCCCCGCAGGCCGCCTGGCCCCCGGCTTCTGACACCGAACCCCAGACGAGGACGCACCGCATGCACGCATCAGCCACGCGCCTTCCCCTCCGCCTGACGGGCCTGGCGGCCGCATTGATCCTCCTGGCCGCCATGGCGGCCTGCGACAAACGCAACGCCTACGTGCCCCCGCCGCCGCCCAAGGTCACGGTGGCCAAGCCCGTGCGCCAGACCGTGGTGGACTACCTTGAGTTCACGGGCAACACCCAGGCGGTGCAAACCGTGAACCTCAACGCGCGCGTGGAGGGGTTCCTCCAAGGCGTCTTTTATGAGGACGGCGCCCGCGTGAAGCAGGGCCAGAAGCTCTTCCTGATCGAGCCCGCACCCTACAAGGCCAAGGTGGACCGCGCCAAGGCGGACCTCGACTCCCAGAAGGCCCAGCTGGTGCAGGCCGAAACCGAACTGACCCGCTCCAAGAAGCTCTTCGCCGAGCGCGCCGGCCCCGACACCGAGGTGGTGCGCTGGCAGCGCGAGCGCGACACCGCCCTGGCCAACGTGGAGGCCGCCAAGGCCAACCTCCAGATCGCGGAGATCAACCTGGGCTACACCAGCGTCACGGCGCCCTTCGACGGCCGCGTCAGCCGCCGCCAGGTGGACCCGGGCAACCTGGTGGGCAGCGGGGGCCAGGCCACCCAGCTGGCCACCATCGTCAAGGACGACCCCATCTACGCCTACTTCACCCTCAACGAGCGCGACATGCTGCGCGTGGAGCGCGTCAACCAGGCCAAGCAACGGCAGTCCGCGCCCAAGCGCGTCACGGTGGAGATGGGCCTCTCCGACCAGAGCGGCTACCCGCTCAAGGGCGAGTTCGACTACTACGACATCGGCGTGGACCCCCAGACCGGCACCATACTGCTGCGCGGCGTGTTCCCCAACCCCAAGGGCGACATCGTGGCCGGCCTGTTCGTCAGGCTGCGCGCCGCCCTGGAGAGCCGCGACGCCCTGACGGTGCCCGAGTCCTGCGTGGGCGTGGACCAGGTGGGCAGCTACGTGCTGGTGGTGGACGACAAGAACGTGGTCCAGCAGCGGCCCGTCACCACGGCACAGGCGGTCAACGGCCTGCGCGTGATCGACAAGGGGCTCGACGGCACCGAGCGCGTGATCGTCAACGGGATGCAGCGGGCCAGGCCAGGCGCACCCGTGGCCCCTGAAGAAGCCAAACAGTAGGCGGGCCCATGTTCTCAAAGTTCTTCATCGAGCGCCCGGTACTGGCCAACGTGCTGGCCATCGTCATGATGCTGCTGGGCGGCGTGGCCCTGCTGGAGCTGCCCGTGGCCCAGTACCCGGAGATCACGCCACCCACGGTGCAGGTCTCCACGGCCTACCCCGGAGCCAGCCCCGAGGTCATCATCGAGACCGTGGCCGCGCCCATCGAGCAGCAGGTCAACGGCGTGGAGCGCATGCTCTACATGTCCTCCAAATCGGCCTCTGACGGCTCCTACACGCTGACCATCACCTTCGAGGTGGGCACCAACCTGGATACCGCCACCATGCTGGTCCAGAACCGGGTGAACACCGCGCTCTCCAGCCTGCCGCAGGAGGTCCAGCGCCAGGGCATCAACGTCAAGAAGAAGTCCACGGCCATCCTGCTGGTCATCGACCTCATCTCGCCCGACGGCACCTACGACGACCTCTTCCTCTCCAACTACGCCACCCTGCGCATCAAGGACGAGCTCGCCCGCCTGGACGGCGTGGGCGACCTCTCCATCGTGGGCGCGGACGACTACGGCATGCGCGTCTGGCTGGACCCGGACAAGCTCAAGTCCCTGAACCTGTCGGCCCAGGACGTGGTCAACGCCCTGTCGCAGCAGAACGTGCAGGTGGCCTCGGGCATGCTGGGCCAGCCCCCCACCCCCAAGGACCAGCAGTTCCAGCTCACCATCCAGACCCAGGGCCGCCTGGTGACCACCGAGCAGTTCGGCGACATCATCGTCAAAAGCTCCTTCAACCAGACCGGCAAGGTGGTGCGCGTGCGCGACGTGGCCCGGGTGGAGCTGGGCGCCAAGACCTACACCCTCTTCGGCCAGCAGAACGGGCAGCCCGCGGCCTGCATACCCATCTATCTGCTGCCCGGGGCCAACGCCCTCAACGTGGCCCAGAAGGTCCGCACCGAGATAGCGCGGCTCTCAAAGGATTTCCCGCCGGGCCTGCAATACGCCATCCCCTTCGACACCACCCTCTTCGTCAGCCGCGCCATCGACGACGTCTACAAGACCCTCATCGAGGCGGCCGTGCTGGTGCTGGTGGTCATCATGGTCTTCCTGCAGAACTGGCGGGCCATGCTGGTGCCGGCAACCACGGTGCCGGTGACCATATTGGGCGCGTTCGTGGCCATGTCCGCCCTGGGGTTCTCGGTGAACCTCATCACGCTCTTCGGCATCATCCTGGCCATCGGCATCGTGGTGGACGACGCCATCATCGTGGTGGAAGGGGCCATGCACCACATGGAGCAGGGCCAGAAACCCAAGCAGGCGGCCATCACGGCCATGTCCGAGCTGTTCGGCCCCATCATCGGCATCACGCTGGTGCTCTCGGCGGTGTTCCTGCCCGTGGCCTTCCTGCCGGGCATCACCGGGCAGATATACCGGCAGTTCGCGCTGGTCATCGCCTCCACCGCGCTCATCTCGGCCATCAACGCGGCCACGCTCAAGCCCACGCAGTGCGCGCTGTGGCTCAAGCCCCGCACCACGGAGCCGGGCGCCTTCTTCCGGGGCTTCAACGCGGTCTACCAGCGCTTCGAAAACGTCTACACCCGCGGCGTGACCTTCATGGTGGGCCACAGCAAGCTGGCGATGCTCATCTACGCGGGGCTCATCGGCGCCACGCTGTTCTTCTTCTCGAGCCTGCCCACCGGCTTCCTCCCCGACGAGGACCAGGGCTACTGCATCATGAGCGTGCAACTGCCAGCGGCCGCCTCGCAGGAACGCACCCGGGAGGTGGCCTCGCAGATCAACGCCATGCTGCCCAAGGTGCCCGGAGTGGCCAACTGGATCACCTTCGGCGGCATGTCCATCCTGGACAACGCCAACCAGTCCAACATGCTGACGTATTTCGTCATCTACAAGGACTGGAGCGCGCGCGGCAAGGACGAAACCCAGGACGCCATCCTGATGAACATCCGCCGCGGCCTGGCTCAGATTCAGGACGCCGCGGCCTTCGCCTTCATCCCCCCCGCCATCCAGGGCCTCGGGCAGGCGGGCGGCTTCGAGATGGTCGTGCAGGACATGGGCAACCTCGGGCCGTCGGCCCTGGAGAACGCCCTGCGCGAGCTCATCATCGCCGGGCACACCCAGAGCGGGCTGGCGGGGCTCAACACCACCTTCTCGGCCAGCACCCCGCAGATATGGGCGGACATCAACCGCACCCAGGCCATGACCTACGGCGTGGCCATCCAGGACCTTTTCTCCACCCTGCAAACCTACCTGGGCTCCACCTACGTCAACGACTTCAACCTCTTCGGCCGCACCTACCAGGTGCGCGCCCAGGCCGACACCAACTACCGCCAGCAGACCCGCGACATCATGAACCTGCAGGTGCGCAACAACCAGGGCAACATGGTGCCGCTTGGCGCGGTGATCTCCGTGCGGGACATCGTGGGGCCGAGCATCCTGACGCGCTACAACCTCTACACCGGAGCCTCGGTGTTCGGCGCGGCGGCCCCCGGGTTCAGCTCCGGCGAGGCCCTGACCCTGATGGAGCAGCTCTCCCGCGACAAGCTGCCCGCCTCCATGGGCATCTCCTGGACCAACATGGCCTACCAGGAGAAGAAGGTCGGCAACGAGGCCTACTTCATCTTCGCCCTGGCCGTGCTGCTGGTCTACCTGGTGCTGGCCGCCCAGTACGAGAGCTGGTTTTTGCCCACGTCGGTGATCATGGTGGTGCCCCTGGCCCTTTTGGGCACGGCCATCGCCGTGTACGTGCGCAACATGGATAATAACGTCTACACCCAGGTGGGCGTGGTGCTGCTCATCGCGCTGGCCTCGAAAAACGCCATCCTGATCGTGGAGTTCGCCCGCGAACTGCGGGAAAAGGGCATGTCCATCCAGGAGGCCGCCGTGCACTCGGCCAGGCTGCGCTTCCGGCCCATCCTCATGACGTCCTTCGCCTTCATCCTGGGCGTGGTGCCCCTGCTCTCGGCCTCGGGCGCGGGCGGGGCCAGCCAGCGCGCCGTGGGCACGGCGGTGTTCGGCGGCATGCTGGCCTCCACGCTGCTGGCGGTGATGGTGGTGCCGGTGTTCTACGTGGTGGTCCAGGGGATCATCGAGCGCTTCTATCCCCCCGAGGAGCAGGAGCATGAACCCGCTCCCGAGGCCGAGGCCAAGGAACTCCCCCCGGGGCACTAAGGCCGAGGCCCGAACAGCCGCCTACATCAGCACGGAGACCCTCACGCGCACCAGCGGGGCGTCCTGCCGGTCCGCCTCCGCCAGGACCACCCGGCAGCCCAGGCGCGCGCCCCGCTCCAGCAGCTCCGCCAGGCGGCCGGCCCGCTCCGGCGGGACAGTTCCGGCCGTGAGCGCGCCTTTCCTCCCGGCGGCGCGCGCCTCCAGGCGGCCGCCCTCCCCGGCGGCCAGCTCCAGCTCCTGTCCCTGGAACAGCTTGCGGGCCAGGCGCGGGTCCACGCACTCCAGGGCGAAGGTGTCCAGCGCCACCTCGGCGGACATCGGGGCGGGTTCGCTCCCGCCCTGCCCCAGCAGGCTCCCCACCAACGAACGGATCGACCAGACCATGCTCCGCGCCCCGCATCCGCCGGCCGCACGGGCCGGGCTGAAAGTTTGACTTCTTCCGGTGTCTTCCCCTAAGACATCCTACCGTTGGACACCAACCACATAAGGAGATCGACAATGAAACGCCTTCTGGTCCTGTCCCTTTCCTTGCTGGCCCTGTGCGCCGCCGCGGCGCTGGCCTCCGCGCCCGCATCCCTGCTCACCCCGGATCTGGCCCTGGAGCGCCTCCAGCGCGGCAACGAACGTTTCGTCTCTGGCAAGATGATCCATCCCAACCAGGACGCGTTCCGCCGGACCACCACCGCCAAGGAAGGCCAGAAGCCTTTCGCCACCATCCTGGGCTGCGCCGACAGCCGGGTGCCCCTGGAAGTGGTCTTCGACACGGGCATTGGCGATCTCTTCGTGGTGCGCGTGGCGGGCAACGTCACCTACTTCGACCAGGCCGGAACCATCGAGTACGGCGCCGAGCACCTGGGCGCGAACCTGCTGGTGGTGCTCGGGCACACCCGCTGCGGCGCGGTGACCGCCGTGGTCAAGGGCGACCACGTGGAGGGCAACATCCCGGCGATGGTGGCCAACATCGTTCCGCCCGTGGAGAAGGTCAAGTCCGAGAACCCCGGCATGGCCACCGCCGAGCTGACCAACAAGGCCATCGAGGCCAACACCTGGCAGTCCATCGAGGATCTGTTCAAGCAGAGCCCCATCATGCGCGACATGGTCAAGGCCGGTAAGGTCAAGGTCGTGGGCGCCATCTATGACGTGGATTCCGGCAAGGTGAACTGGCTGGGCGAGCACCCCAAGCAGCAGGAGCTGCTGGCCCTCACCGGAGGCCCGAAATAGCCGCAGATGCGCAGCACCCCTTACTAAAAGGGACGCATATAATGCACAGGCATCACTATTTCATAGCATAATATTACCGTACTGGAACGAAAGGGGCGCCCTGCGCCCCTTTTTTATTCAGTGCACGAAGCACTTTCAATTTTGCAATGCGGCACGAAAGCCGCACCACACCAGCATTTTCTCGCACCAGCAAACCATTTCTATTTTACAAGCACAATTTCATGTAACCAAGACCGGATAACAGCGCACATACCGTCTGCATGGCAGTGTGGATCGGGTGTGCCTGGTAAGTCACCCTCTCCACCATTGGGTTCGGAAGTATCGCAACACAAAAGGAGAGATAGAATGAAGCGCTTTGCATCCATCGCGATGCTCTTCGCCATGGTGTTCGGTTTCGCGGCGCTCGCCGCGGCCGCCACCGAAGTCAGGATGACTGGCGACGCACGCATCCACGCCAACTTCTGGAGCGACATCAACTACACCGGCTGGAACGCCAAAGGCACCAACACGGGCGACCCGCTGACCATCTGGGAGCGCTTCCGCCTGCGCTCGGACTTCATCGCCAACGAGGGCCTGAAGTTCCGCCTGGGCATCCGTGTGAACAACAAGGCCTGGGGTAACGACACCTTCACGGTGGACAACCCGGCCACCTCCATCGACGTGTACCAGGCCTTCCTGCAGTTCAAGTGGCCGGGCACCAACGTCGAATTCACCGTGGGCCTGCAGGACATCGACCTGCCCATCTCCTCTAGCGCGCTGCTGAACTCCAACCCCGTGTTCGGCGGCACCCGCGCCGCCGCGGCCGTTGTGTCCATCCCCGTGACGGACCAGTTCAAGGCCGTGGCCGGCTTCACCCGCCTGCTGGACACCAACAAGGACTTCGACACCACGACCCGCCAGGTGGCCGACGAGTTCGACGGCTACTTCCTGGTGCTGCCCATCACCCTGGACGGCTTCAGCGCCACCCCCTGGGGCATGGTCGCCGTGGCAGGAAGGGACGCCGGGTACTCCACCACCGTCGGCTCCTCGCCGCGCTACACCGACCAGTCCCTGGCCACCAACCTGGCCTCCGCCGCCTACATGCTGAGCCCCAGCGGCTTCAAGCAGGCCCAGACCGTGTTCTGGTGGGTGGGGTCCTCCTTCGCCGTGACCGCCCTCGACCCCTTCAAGTTCTACGCTGACGTGATCTACGGCGAAGGCGCGGGCAACCAGGGCAGCCGCCAGCGCAAGGGCATGTTCTTCGACGTGGCCACCGAATACACCGGCCTCGACCTTCTGACCCCGCAGTTGACCTTCTGGTACTCCACCGGCGAGAACGGCTCCATGCGCGACGGCTCCGAGCGTATGCCCACGGTCGTCGGCTCCTGGGGCCCCTCGACCTCGTTCCTGTTCGACTCTAGCCAGGCCTTCGCCGGCGGGCACATGGGCCTGAACCCCATGGGCTCCTGGGGCATCGCCTTCTCCCTGAACAAGATCTCCTTCATTCAGGACCTGACGCACCGCCTGACCTTCTCCTACGCTCGCGGCACCAACCAGGCCCGCGCCCTGCGTGACGCCAACGCCCTCTGGGGCACCGGCAACTACGTGCAGATGGGCCGCGACCTGACCGTCAACGAGTACGTCATGGCCATCAACTTCGACAACCAGTACAACATCTACGAGAACCTGGCCGCCATCGTGGAGGCCGGGTGGGCCCACGGCGACTTCCAGAGCTCCGTCTGGGGCCGGCGCCTGGTGAACCAGTCCAAGGACGGCGACGCCTGGAAGGTCGCCTTCGGCCTGCAGTACAAGTTCTAACGCGCATCCGCCGAACCTGCCCCATGCCGGCCGGGACGAAAGTCCCGGCCGTTTTCGTTCACGCCTTTGCTGCCCTCGCTTTCAGAGCCCGCCCACGGCAGGGGGACCCCGGCGATTCAAAAAACTGGACCGTAAAAAAAATTTTACGGAAGTCAAAAAATCATCATTTTTGTCTTGCACCCCCCGCTTGACGGGGATAGAAGGGGCTCATGGCATAGCGGAAGGGTCGTCCCTGGTAAGTCGCCCCTCCCGCGAAGTGTTCCGGCAATCCTGAAAGACAAAAGGAGAGAAGAAAATGAAGCGCTTTGCATCCATCGCTCTGCTCTTCGCCATGGTGTTCGGCTTCGCGGCTATCGCCGCCGCCGCCACCGAGGTGAAGATGGTTGGCGACGCTCGCATCCACGCGAACGCCTGGTCCAAGATCGACTACACCGGCTGGACCAACAACGGCCGCCAGACCGGCGACCCCTTCACCATTTGGGAACGCTTCCGCCTGCGCTCCGACTTCATCGCCAACGAGGGCCTGAAGTTCCGCCTGGGCATCCGCGTGAACAACAAGGCTTGGGGTAACGACACCTTCACCGTTGATAACCCGACCGTCTCCATCGACGTGTACCAGGCTTTCCTGCAGTTCAAGTGGCCCAACACCAACGTTGAGTTCACCATCGGCATGCAGGACTTCGGTCTGCCCATCTCCAACGAGGGCATGCTGAACGCCAACCCCGTGTTCGGTGGCACCCGCGCCGCGGCCGCCATCGTGTCCATCCCGGTGACCGACCAGTTCAAGGCCATCGTCGGTTTCACCCGTTTCCTGGACAGCAACAAGGACTTCGACCCCACCACCACCCAGGTGCCTGATGAGTTCGATGGTTACTTCCTTGCTCTGCCCATCACCGTTGACGGCTTCGCCGCCACCCCCTGGGCCACCATCGCGGTTGCCGGCAAGAACGCCAACTACGCTGGCACCAGCGTCGGCGTGTCCCCCACCCGCGGCCTGGCCTCCAACCTGGTGTCCGCCGGCTACGCCCTGGCTCCCGCTGGCTTCAAGGACGCCCAGACCGTGTACTGGTGGATCGGTTCCACCTTCGCTGTGACCGCTCTTGACCCCTTCAAGTTCTACGCCGACGTGATCTACGGCGAGGGCGCCGGTGGTCAGGGCAGCCGTCAGCGTCACGGCCTGTTCTTCGACGTCGCCGCCGAGTACACCGGCTTCGACATCCTGACTCCTCAGCTGACCTTCTGGTACTCCACTGGTGAGAACAGCTCCATGCGCGACGGCTCCGAGCGTATGCCCACCGTCGTCGGCTCCTGGGGCCCCTCCACCTCGTTCCTGTTCGACTGCTCGCAGGCCTTCAACCAGGGCCACATGGGCCTGAACGCCCAGGGCTCCTGGGGCTTCGCGTTCTCCCTGAACAAGATCTCCTTCATTCAGGATCTGACGCACCGCCTGACCTTCACCTACGCTCGCGGCACCAACCAGGCCCGTGCCCTGCGTGACGCCAACGCCCTCTGGGGCCAGGGCGCCTACGTGCTGATGGGTCGTGACCTGACCGTCAACGAGTACGTGATGGGCATCAACTTCGACAACCAGTACAACATCTACCAGAACCTGGCTGCCATCGTTGAAGCCGGCTGGGCTCACGGCGACTTCCAGCGCTCCGTTTGGGGCCGTCGCCTCGTGAACGAAGCCAAGGGCGGCGACGCCTGGAAGGTCGCTTTCGGCCTGCAGTACAAGTTCTAGAAAGGATTCCGCCGGACATGCGCCATACGGCCGGGACGAAAGTCCCGGCCGTTTTTTTTGCGCGCGTCGCCCTGAACATCGCCGCCGGTTGCTCGCCCGGCCCCGGTTGACGATCCAGCGATTGCTCAACCACGGCCTGCCTGCCCACCTGGCTGCCCACCTGTCGCCCGACCACGCCCGCCTACCCCGCTGTCCGCCTGCACTCCGGTCGCCCGGCCACAGCCTGTCGGCCCCCTGAATGCCGGTTCTCCGTTTGCCGGAACCAACGGTTGCCAGGCCTACGGTACGTCCGCCTGACTTGCACTTCAGCCGCCGCCTCGGACGCCGCCTATTGCGCAAGGCTCCCCGGCAGCACGCCTCGAATAGATATTATCTATTTTATTCATAGATATTTACACAGTATGATGCGCCCATTCCACACGAGCGGTTCCACCGCGAAGGGCCGGAGCAGGGAGGGGCGCATGGATTCCTCGGACACATCGAGGGGGCGGAGGGACTTTCTAAAATCGGCCGCGGCCTCCACGGCGGCGGCCATCGCGGGCGCGGTGCTGCCTGTTGCGCCGTCGCGCGCGGCCGCGGGCGGGCTGTTGCAGGTCTGGTCCTGCGGGGGGCTGGCAGAGGCGATGATCCCAGCCAACCAAGCCTACGAGGCCCGCACGGGGTGCCGCGTGGCCTACACCGGAGCCTTCGCAGCGGCGCTGGGCAAGTCCCTGCTGGGAAGCGCCGAAACGGACGTCTTCGCCGGGCGCGTGCTCGACCTGGCCAAGAAGCTGCGCCAGACGGGCAAGATGGTTTCATTCTCGCCGCTGTGCTTCACCAGCTACGTGCTGGTGACGCCCAAGGGCAACCCGGCCAGAATCGCCTCCATCGAGGACATGGCCCGCCCCGGCGTGCGCGTGGTGCTTGCCCCCGAGGCATCTCCGCCGGGCGGAGCTGCGGCCATAGCCATCCTCAAGAAGTCCGGCGTCCACGACCAGGCCATGGCCAACGCAGTGAGCCTGGGCAGTTGCGTGCAGCGCACCATGGACGACGTCATCTCCGGCAAGGGCGACGTCTCCATCGTGGAGCTGCGCGTCACCCGCCTGCCCGGCTTCGCCGGGAAGCTCGACGTGGTGCCCATCGACGCGAAGTTCTTCCCGCCGCCGCCGCTGACCTTCACCATCGGCGTGATGAAGAGCGCAAAGGATCGCTCCCGCGCCCAGGACTACGTGGAGCACATGCTCTCCTCCCAGTCCCAGGCCACCCTGGAGCGGGCGGGCTTCATCCCAGCCGTGTCGGACAAGGGGCGCGAACTCACCGAGAAGCTGGGGGTGAAGGATGTCTGAGGTCATCGCCAGCCCCCTGCACCCGGCCCGCACCACCCGCCTGCGCGCGATCAGGAGGACCGTGCAGCTCGGAATGCTCGCCCTCTTGGGCCAATGGTCCTTCTACGGCATCTTCCGCTGCCCGTTCATCGTGCCATACGTCAGCTGCCAAAACTGCCCGGTCATCACCTGCCACGGCAGGCTCCTGACCATGTTCTGGGGCCTCTGGCTGCTGCTGCCGCTCTCGGCGTTGGCCGTGGGCCGCGCCTTCTGCGGCTGGGCCTGCCCAGGCGGTCTGGTCAACCAACTGCTCGGGCTTGTGGCGCCCCTCAAGGCCAGGATTCGCAACGGTTGGACCTCGGCCGCATCCTACGGCGGGATAGCGGCGCTGCTGCTATGCGCATGGGTGTGGTTCGCCCTGGGCCAGCCACGCGGCAACGTGCCCATCCGCGCAGGCGAGTTTTTCGGCTCCGTGGCCCTGACCTTCGAGCACGCGGGCACGTTCTGGCTCGTGCGCACGGCCGTGGTGCTGGGGCTGCTGGCCGCCGGGTTGATACTGGCCAATTTCTGGTGCCGCTTCGCCTGCCCCACCGGGGCCGGGCTGGGGCTGCTGAACCGCCTGAGCCTGCTGCGATTCTACAAGACCGAGGCCTGCAACGGCTGCGACAAGTGCCGCAAGGTCTGCGAGATGGGCGCGCGTCCGGACGAACGCGGCTGCACCAACTGCGGCGACTGCCTGGGCAGCTGCCCGGTGGACGCCATCGGGTTCGGCAAGCCCCCGAAGAACGCCAAGCCCTGAACGTTCACAAGGACGACGCGAAGCGGGAAGGGATCGCAAAGGGAGGAACTCCCTTTGCCCGCCGGAGGCGTCTTCCGGTTCGCAATGTCCCTAGTGTCTGATTCGGCCCGCAGGTTGTGATGGAAGCCCCGGCAGCCAAAGGGCTACACCCTTTGGAAATCCGCTCCTTGCCGCCTACGTGCCCCTGGAAAACAAACAAGGCCGCCGGAAGCGATGCTTCCGGCGGCCATTTTCGATACCGATTCCGGGTGAAGCCTATTTGGCCATGTCTGCCTGCAGGCCCTTCACCAGCTCCTCGATCTTGGCCAGCTTCTCCTGCTGGGCCGCTTCGAGCTGGCCCTTGAGCTGGTTGACCTTCAGAGCCATCTCGTCCAGGTTGTTGGCGGCGATCGCCTTGCGGGCCATCTCCTTGGGGGCGTTCACCGCTTCGGCCACCTTGGCTTCCATGGCGGCCAGGCGGGTTTCCGAGGCGCTCAGTTTGCCGGCGTATTTGCCGTCCACCGCGAAATAGACGCCCACCGCGACGACGATGGCCACCAGGGCCAGCATGATGCCCGTTGTTGCGGTGCTCTTGGCGGGGCTCTGCGCTTCCGTGCTGGAAATGCCCTGCATGTCCCTCATGGCGTCGACACGTTTTTCCAATCCGAGCATACTATCCTCCCACTGGGTGTGATGTTACCCCCCCCTTGAGCTATGGCACTTTGCCGGACGCAGATCAACCCATGAATCTGACCAGTTCAAAAAGCTTGCGGGACTGGGTGGACACGATGTGGAAATAGCGGTCCTGCGGGATGTGTATGTAGGGCACGTCCCCGGTGCGCCGGTAGAGGAAATGGGAGAGGATCATGCGGTTCACGGCCTGATGCCCGATGATCAGGATGTTCTCCGCGTTGCCGGAGAGATAGAGCGCCTTCTTCACTCCCCGCTCCACCCTCTCCTGCAGGGTCACGTAGCCTTCGCCCCCGGGGTAGACGTAATGGAACTTGTCCCGGGTGCGGGCCTCGTGCACGGAGGGCATGTCCCTGGCGATCTGGTCGTAGGTCATGGATTCGCACACGCCCGCGTCTATCTCGTCGAACTCGGGCAGGGCGATGGTCCGGCAGTCCTCCCGGCCGTCGCAGAGCACCATGGCCATCTGGCGGGTGCGCTTGCGCGTGCTGGTGAACACGTAGGGCAGGGGCACCTCCTTGAAGGCCCAGGCCAGGGCCTGGGCCTGGACCATGCCCCGGGCCGTGAGGTCGGAATCGCCGCCTATGCGCATCTCCAGGTTGTAGGCGGTCTCGCCGTGACGGGCCAGGTAGAGGCTTCGCACCCAGTCGGAGACCAGCAAGTCCCGCAGGATGCGGTAGTAGGGCAGAACGGCCTGGACACGCTCGCGGAGGATGCGGTTGTCCAGGGTGTCGAGCACCACGAAGTTCTCCTCGTCGGCCAGGGGGGTGTAGATGGTCTCGTAGTATCCGATGCGCTCCCGGAAGTGCTGCTCGGCCTGTTCCTGCGGCAGATGGCTGAACTCGGGCAGTTTGGCCTTGCGGGAGATGCTGGCCGCCAGGAGCTCCGGGTCCGGGTTGACGCACTCGATGAAGAACTGGGTGTGCCCGGCCATCATCTGCTTGATGACCCTGCGGCGCTGCGCCGAGACGTTGGTGGCGTCCAGCACCGCCACCTCGCCCCCGCCGCGCAGATAGTCCGCCGCACGCTCCAGGTTGATGCGGGCGATCTTCTCCCGCAGGGCCGCGCCCTCGCGGTTGGCCGGGGAATAGAACTCCGGGCTGGCGGAGTCCTGCCCCGCCAGCATCTCGCGGCGCACGTCGCCGTTGTTGAACACGCGGACGGCCACGCCTTCGGCCGCCAGGCACTGCGCTATCTTGGAGGCCACAGTGGACTTGCCCGAGGCGGGCAGCCCCACCATGGCGATCACCAGCTTGGCCGAGGACATGCGCTACTCCTTGGGGTTTCTGGCCTGGAGGACCTTGGCGCCCGGCTCCACATCGGAAGTGACCCACACGTTGGCGCCGATCACCGCGCCCTTGCCCACGGTGATGCGCCCGAGCACCGTGGCCCCGGAATAGATGACCACGTCGTCCTCCACGATGGGGTGGCGGGGCAGGCCCTTCACGGGGTTGCCGTGCTCGTCCTTGGGGAAGCTCTTGGCCCCGAGCGTCACGCCCTGGTAGAGGCGCACGTTGTTGCCGATGATGGAGGTCTCCCCGATGACCACGCCGGTGCCGTGGTCGATGAACAGGCCCTTGCCGATGGTGGCCCCGGGGTGGATGTCGATGCCGGTGACGGCGTGGGCCATCTCGGTGATGATGCGGGGGATGATGTCCACCCCGAGCACGTGCAGGCTGTGGGCCACGCGCTGGTGGATGAGCGCCGCCACGCTGGGGTAGCTGAAGATGGTCTCGCCGGGGCTCTTGGCGGCGGGGTCGCCCTCGTAGGCGGCCTGCACGTCCAGGATGAGCGCGTCCCGTATGGCGGGCAGGCTCTGGAGGAATGCCGTGGCCTTCTCCATGGCCTGCTCCTCGCAGCCGGTGCAGGCCTTGTTCTCGCCCATGCAGGTGAAGCAGAAGCCGCGCTTGATCTGGTCGGCCAGGCGGCGGAACACGATGTCCAGGTGCGCGCCGGTGTGATAGGCCAGGGTGTCGGGCGTCACCTCGGAGTCGCCGTAGTATCCCGGGAACAGCACCGCCTTCAGGCGTTTCATCACCTCGCTCAGCACCTCTATGGAGGGCATGGGCGCGTCGGTGAGCTTGCGGCTGGCGAAGGCCTGGTAGGAGCTGGGCGCGGTGAGCCGGCCCACCACGTCCTCGATGACGGACTTGTCGGGGGTCATGTTGACCAGCACGTGGTGCTCGCGCATCATTTCGCGCCCTCCATGGCCGTGAACAGGGCCGTGCTCAGGTAACGCTCGCCCGTGTCGCAAACGATGAACACGATCATCTTTCCCTTGTTCTCCGGCCGTTTGGCCAGCTCCAGCGCGGCGTGGCAGTTGGCCCCGGAGGAAATGCCGCAGAGGATGCCCTCCTCCCGTATCAGGCGCCTGGCCATGGCCAGGGCGTCCTCGTTGGCGACGCGGACCACCTCGTCGAGCAGGGCGGTGTCCAGCACGTCAGGCACGAAACCCGCTCCGATGCCCTGGATGGCGTGGGGTCCGGGCTGCCCCCCGGAGAGCACCGGGGAGGCGTCAGGCTCCACGGCCACCACCTGGAGGCCGGGCTTGCGCGGCTTGAGCACGCGCCCCACGCCGGTGATGGTGCCGCCCGTGCCAACGCCTGCCACGAATGCGTCCAGCGCGCCGTCGGTGTCGCTCCAGAGCTCCTCGGCGGTGGTCAGGGCGTGGGCCTCGGGGTTGGCCGGGTTGGCGAACTGCATGGGCATGAAGGCCTTGGGCAGCTCGGCCACGAGTTCGTGGGCCTTCTCGATGGCCCCGCGCATGCCCTTGGCCGCCTCGGTGAGCACCAGCTGCGCCCCGAAGCCCTTGAGCAGGGTGCGGCGCTCCTGGCTCATGGATTCGGGCATGGTCAGGATGAGTTTATAGCCGCGCACCGCGCACATGAAGGCCAGGGCGATGCCGGTGTTGCCGCTGGTGGGCTCCACGATCACCGTGTCCTTGTCCAGGACGCCGCGTTTCTCGGCGTCGAGGATCATGTTGCGGCCGATGCGGTCCTTCACGGAAAAGCACGGGTTGGCGGACTCCAGCTTGGCGACCAGCGTGACGCCAAGACCCTGGCCTATCCTGTTCAGGCGGACCAGGGGCGTCTTGCCGACCAGCTCCACCATGCTCTCTGCTATTTTCATGGGGTATCCTCTCTGCGCGCCAGGCGCGGTTCTTTTGCAAGTGCCCACTATAGACCCATTCAGGGAAGACCGCCAGATGCGGTCGGAAGAGGGTGTGGAATTTCCCTCCGCCCCAGGGCCGCCTTCATCCCGACTGAAAAGAGACATTTGACAAATGTGGTAACCCGGTGAATGAATGGCCCCTCTAGATACGATGGAACTTGCGAACCCCAACCAGTTCGCGTCACTCATCTTTTTACGGATATCCTCTTCGGCATCGGGAGTCGTTATGAAGAATTTCAAGCTGTCCCTCAAGATCGGGATCGGTTTCGGCGTGGTCCTGGCGCTGGTCGTCGTCCTCGGTGCGGTTGCTTTCTTGGGCATGTCCTCCGTGAGCGAGACCTCCACCCGGATCAAGGACGAATACGTCCCGGAAGTCGAGTTGGCCAACGACATCCAAAACCACGCCCAGCGCGCCATGTTCGCCATGCGCGGCTATGCCTACACGGGCAGCAAGGCCGAATTCGAGACCATGCGCGCCCAGATGGCCGAGGCCAAGAAGGCCCTGGCGGACGCCCAGGCTCTGGCCGACCGCTACCCCAAGCTCGTGGCCCTGCGCGAGGCCATCGGCCCCGTATCCACCCAGTTGGCCGACTATGAAAAACTCTCCTCCCAGACCGTGGTCATCATGGAGGCCCTGAACGCCGCCAGGGACGAGCGCGTGGCTGCGGCGGAACGGTTTTTCAAGGCCGCGCAGGACGTGGCCCGCCTCTACGAGAGCATACTGCACAAATCCATCGCCAAGGACGCGGGCAAGAACACGCTGGAGGACGACCTCCAGAACCTTGAGCTCGCCAACGGCATCCTGGAGGCGGCCTCCTCCATCCAGTTCCACGTGCTGCGCGCCGACCTCACGGGCGATGCCGCCGAATACAAGCAGGCCAAGGCCCTGTTCCAGCAGGTGCACAGCAACATCGCCACGCTCAAGGCCTTCGCCACCGACGCAGAACAGAAGAATACCTTCAACACGCTGGTGGAGACCATCACCGTCTATTCCAACAGGCTGGACAAGCAGATCGCCGCCTCCGCCGACGTGCGCGAGCAGAACGCGGCAGGGGCCAAGGCCGCCCAGGCCATTCTTGCCAGCACGGCCTCCATCTCCGAGGCGGGCATCAAGCAGCTGACCAAGCTTTCCGAGCAGGCCAGCGCGGAGCTGGGCATGGCCCGCCTGGAGCTGGCCATCGGACTGGCCGTGGCCCTGGGCCTGGGCGCCATCGTCTCGCTGTTCATCACCCGGGCCATAACCGGCCCGGTGCGCAAGGGCGTGGACTTCGCCCGCAAGGTGGCCGCCGGGGACTACGGCAGCACCCTGGAGCTGGACCAGAAGGACGAGATAGGCGAGCTGGCCGCCAACCTGAACACCATGGTGGGCAGCCTCAAGGAGAAGATCGAGGAGGCCGACAGGCAGTCCCGCCTGGCAGCCGAGCAGGCCGAGGCCTCGCTGGCCGCCAGGGCCGAGTCCGACGCGGCCCGGGTGCAGGCTGACCAGACGCTCT
The DNA here is from genome assembly GCF_022808695.1 of Fundidesulfovibrio soli. Classification (NCBI taxonomy): domain Bacteria; kingdom Pseudomonadati; phylum Thermodesulfobacteriota; class Desulfovibrionia; order Desulfovibrionales; family Desulfovibrionaceae; genus Fundidesulfovibrio; species Fundidesulfovibrio soli. The sequence goes on along the minus strand of NZ_JAKZKW010000003.1, from coordinate 1,103 downwards.
CCAGCATGTTGCGCGTGGCCGGGGAGCTGCAGCACGTGACTGAAATTCTGGCCTCCGCCTCTGACCAGCTCTCCGCCCAGGTGGACCACTCCAGCGCCGGAGCGCAGACCCAGGCCCAGCGCGTGGCCGAGACCGCCACGGCCATGGAGCAGATGAACGCCACCGTGCTGGAGGTGGCCCGCAACGCCTCCCAGGCGGCGCAGACCGCCGAGGGCGCCAAGCACAAGGCCGAGGGCGGCTCCGCCGTGGTGGCCAAGGTGGTGGAGAGCATCCGCGAGGTGCAGCGCCAGGCCATGAATCTCAAGACGGACATGTCCTCCCTGGGGCATCAGGCCGAGGGGATCGGCCAGATCATGGATGTGATCTCCGACATCGCGGACCAGACCAACCTGCTGGCCCTCAACGCGGCCATCGAGGCCGCCCGCGCCGGAGAGGCCGGCCGCGGCTTTGCGGTTGTCGCCGACGAGGTGCGCAAGCTGGCCGAGAAGACCATGACCGCCACCAAGGAGGTGGGGGAGTCCATTTCCGGCATCCAGCAGGGCACGCGCACCAACATCGTCACCGTGGAGAAGGCCGTGGGCGCCATCGAGGACGCCACCCGCATGGCCCAGACCTCGGGCGAATCCCTGCTGGAGATCGTCACCCTGGTGGACGCCGCCGCCGACCAGGTGCGCTCCATCGCGGCGGCCTCGGAGGAGCAGTCCGCGGCCAGCGAACAGATCAACCGCTCCATCGAGGAGGTCAACGCCATCTCGGGCGAGACCTCGCAGGCCATGATCCAGGCCTCGGAGGCCGTGGGGCAGCTCTCGCGCCAGGCCGTGGTGCTCAAGCAGCTCATCGAGGACATGCAGAACGGCTCCGGGGCCAACGCCCTGCCCGCCTAGCATCCCTGCCTTTTCCCCCCAAAAAAACGCCGGGTGATCCGTCAGGATCACCCGGCGTTTTCGTATCGAATGAACTCGATGCTCCCGCCGTGAACGCGAAGCGAAGCGGGATTCCAAAGGGAGGAACTCCCTTTGGCCGCCGGAGGCCTCCGGTTTGTCCTAGGTCCAGCCGAGGCCTCTCCGGGGCCGAACTGTCCGCTGTATTTGAAGAACATCAGC